>NZ_WWFY01000633.1:0-2716 GCF_009864975.1 Pseudonocardia sp. SID8383 | reverse complement strand
GCCGCCCGGGAGACCGGCGGCGTCGGGCATCCCGCCGCCGAACGCGGCACCGGGCCTCCCGCCACCGCCGGGTCCGCCGCCCTCGCCGCCGACGATGCGGCCGAGACCGTTGTAGCCGAACGCCAGTCCGAGCGGGGTGTTGTCCCCGGACCCGCCGATGTACGGGCGGGCGTCGACCGGCCACAGCGCGACGGCGAGCAGCCACCAGCCGGCGCCGACGACGATCCCGGCACCGCCGACGAGAAGCTGCCACACCCGTCGCCACGGACGGCCGGGCGCGGCCCACAGCCAGGCCAGTGCCAGACCGGGCAGCACCAGGAACGCCTGCAGGGACTTGGTCAGGAACGCGAAACCGAGCACCAGCCCGACCGCGGCGATCCACCGCGTCCGGCCGTCCTCCAGGCCCCGGACGAGCAGGTACGCCGCCGCGACGAGCAGCAGCGTCAGCAGCGCGTCGGGGTTGTCGAACCGGAACATCAGCGCCGCGACCGGAGTCAGCGCCAGCAGCGTCCCGGCGAGCAGGCCGGCGCCGTGCCCGGAGACCCGGCGCACCGCGGCGTAGAGCAGTCCGACCGCGGCGATGCCCATCAGTGCCTGGGGGACCAGCAGGCTCCAGGAGTTGAACCCGACGATCCGGGCGGCGAGCGCCATCGGCCACAGCGACGCGGGCGGCTTGTCGACGGTGATGGAGTTCTGCGGGTCGAGCGAGCCGAAGAAGAACGCCGTCCAGTCGTTCGCCCCGGCCTGGACCGCGGCGGCGTAGAAGGAGTTGGCCCAGCCCGAGGAGCCGAGGTCCCACAGGTAGAGCAGGCCGGTGCCGGTGAGGAGAGCGATCACCGATGCGGCCCGGAGCCTGCGGTGCGAACCGCCGGCCGGGGGTGGAGAGGCGTCGGACCGTGTGGGGTTCCGGTCGAGGGTGCTGGTCACTGCAGGGTCGCCTTCTCCATCGGGATGGTGGCGGAGGCCCGGGGACGGAACACCCAGGAGCGGAACAGGACGAAGCGCAGCACCGTCGCGACCAGGTTGGCCCCGACGATCACCGCCACCTCGACGGCCGGGTGCGCGCCGGGCGCGACCGCTCCGAGAACGGCGAGTGCACCGGTGGTCAGCCCCAGTCCCAGGGCGAACACGACAAGGCCCTGGAACTGGTGGGTGACCGCCCGGCCCCGGCCGCGGACGCCGAAGGTGAACCGCCGGTTCAGCGCCGTGTTCACGACCGCGCACAACAGCATCGCGACGACGTTCGCCGCGATCGGCCCGAGCACCCCCCGCAGGGCGAGGAACAGCACCAGGTTCGCCGCCGTCGAGGCGACGCCGATCGCGGCGAAGCGGGCCAGCTGGAACGGCATCGCCCGGGGCACCCCGGGCACCTCCGGCGGGGCCAGCGGCGCCCGCCCGAGCTGCGCGGGGACCTCGGCCAGCGGCAGCGCACCCGTCGCCAGTGCCCGGCCGACCCGCCACACGCCCTTCAGGTCCGCGACGGCCGTCGCCACGATGTCCACGCTGGAGTCCGGGTCGTCGACCCAGTCGACCGGCACCTCGTGGATGCGCAGCCCGGACCGCTCGGCCAGCACCAGCAGCTCGGTGTCGAAGAACCAGCCGGTGTCCTCGACCAGCGGCAGCAGCCGCCGGGCCACGTCGGAGCGGATCGCCTTGAACCCGCACTGGGCGTCGGAGAAGCGTGCCGAGAGCGCACCGCGCAGGATCAGGTTGTAGCTGCGCGAGATGAACTCCCGTTTCGGGCCGCGCACGACCCGCGAGCCGCGACCCAGCCGGGTCCCGATCGCGAGGTCGGAGTGCCCGGACACGAGCGGGGCGACGAGCGGGAGCAGCGCGCCGAGGTCGGTGGACAGGTCGACGTCGCAGTAGGCGAGGACATCGGCGTCGGAGTCCGACCAGACCCGGCGCAGGGCGCGGCCGCGGCCCTTCTGCTCCAGGCGCACCGTGCGGACCTCGGGGATCTCGGCGGCCAGCCGCCGGGCGATCACCGGGGTGGCGTCGGTGCTGGCGTTGTCGGCGACGGTGATCCGGAACGAGTAGGGGAACCCGGAGGTGAGGAACGCGTGCAGGCGCCGCACCGAGGACTCCAGCTCGCGCTCCTCGTCGAAGACGGGGACGACGATGTCGAGCACGGTCCGGCCGCGGTCGGACGGACGCGCCTCGGGGTGGCCCGGGTGGGTGCCGGTCGCGGGGCCGGCGACGACTGTGGTCATGGGATCGACGATCGGGGCCTGCGCTGTCGCAGCCGTGTGATCGACCTGTGCGTCGGCTGTGAGCCTGTCTGCCGCCCGCCGGGTCACGACGCGCTCAGGTCGTGGAGGGTGACGCCGTCGACGGTGCGGGCCGGGAACGTCGCCGCGACCCACTCGGCGATGAGGCGCGCCTCGTCGCTGCCGCCGGAGGCGGTGGAGATCATCCCGCTGCCCGCGGAGCCGATGAACCAGTGGATCCGGTGCTGCGCCACCATCTGCTGGAACTGCGCGAGCGTCGGGTAGGGGTCGGTGCCGTTGAACCCGCCGACAGCGAGCACCGGTGCCCCCGACGCCAGCTGGTAACCCGCCGCCTGCATCGAGGTCACCGTGGCCGCGGCCCAGGTGAAGTCGTCCGCGTCCGCCGCGATCAACCCTGTGACCTGCGACGACGGCGTGGGGGCGCTGAGGATGCCCCCTGGGCCCCCGCCGGCACCGCCCGGCCCCCGGGTGGGTCCGCCACCGGC
>NZ_WWFY01000632.1:0-3838 GCF_009864975.1 Pseudonocardia sp. SID8383 | reverse complement strand
CCGGTGCGTCGGCGGCGGGCGGGGCGGGCGGCGCCGCGGCGACGGCGGCACTCGGCTCCCCGACGACGTCGACGCGTCCGTCCGGTGCGACCACCAGGCGTGCCGGGTCGGTCACCCGGACCATGCCCTGAGCCGCGGCGCGGTCGGCGAGCGAGCCGGGGCTCTGCAGCACCGTGACCTCCTTGCGGAGCGCCTCGGACTGCTCGGTGAGCGACGCGGTCCGCTCCCGTGCCGCCTGCAGCGAGTAGGAGTCGGCCGCCGCGGCGGTCGACAGCCACAGCGTCGCGATCAGGCCCGAGACCAGCAGGACCATCACGACCAGCACGAACTTCGCGCGGCCGGTGTTCTCCCTGGCCGCGCTACGGCGGCGCTGGTCGGCCACCCGTCGGGCGTCGCCGGGGCCGCGCTGGGCCGGGATCCGCGGAGGTGCCGCGGTACGACGGCTCTGGCGGGTGTCGGGCCGCTGCCGGCCACCGCCCGGGGTGCCCGGGCGCTCGATGACGGGTGTGCTCATCGGGGGTTCCTGCCTCTCCGCCGTGCCGGTGCTGCCTGCGTGCTCGGATCCGTGCCACGGGTGCTCACGGCCCGTCCTCCACGCGTTCCGCCGCGCGCAGCCGTACCGGGGCGGCCCGCGGGTTGCGGGCGATCTCGGAGTCGGACGCCTGCTCGGAGCCCCGGCTGAGCAGCCGGAACTCCGGTCCGTGTCCGGGAAGCTCCACCGGCAGGTCCACCGGGGTCCGCGAGCGGACGCGCTCGGCGAGCACGCGCTTGGTGATCCGGTCCTCCAGCGAGTGGTAGGACAGGACGACGATCCGCCCGCCCGGGGCGAGCGCGTCCAGTGCCGCGGGCAACGCGTCGCGCAGGACCTCGAGCTCGCGGTTCACCTCGATGCGCAGTGCCTGGAAGGTCCGCTTCGCCGGGTGCCCGCCGGTGCGCCGGGACGCGGCCGGGACCACGCCGTAGAGCAGCTCGACGAGCTCGGTGCTGCGGGTGAACGGGCGCTTCTCCCGGGTCCGGACGATCGCGTTGGCGATCGGTCCGGCGAACCGCTCCTCGCCGTACTCCCGCAGGATCCGGCGCAGTTCGCCGGCGGCGTAGGAGTTCAGGACGTCGGCGGCGGTCGGCCCGGTGGTCGGGTCCATCCGCATGTCGAGGTCGGCGTCGCGGGAGTAGGAGAAGCCACGGGCGTCCTCGTCGAGCTGGAGCGAGGAGACTCCCAGGTCGAACAGGATGCCGTCGGCGGCGGGCACGCCCGCCTGCTCCAGCGCGCCGGCGACGTCGTCGTAGACGGTGTGCACCCGGTGCAGCCGGTCGGCGTAGGCGGTCAGCCTGCGGCCCGCGAGCTCGAGGGCCTGCGGGTCGCGGTCCATGCCGACGACGGTCAGCCGGGGGTGCGCGGCCAGCAGCGCCGCCGCGTGGCCGCCCATGCCGAGAGTGGCGTCCACGTAGACGGCGTCGCGGTCGCGCAGCGCGGGGTCGAGCAGCTCGGAGACGCGGTCCAGCAGGACCGGGGTGTGCCGGTCACCGGGCGCGCGCTCGTCGCGCGGGGTGGCGCCGTCGCCGGAAGTACCGTCCACGTCCCACCCCCCGGTGCGCCGTCCGTCCCCGTGTGGTGCGTGCGTGTCGTGCGGGCCGCCGGTGCGGCGGCCGTACCCGGTCCCGGCCACGGGGGCCGGGACCGGGAGGGTCGATGTCCGTGGGTGTGGCGTGCCGGCTCCCACAACCGGTCCGCTCCACGCCCGAAGACGCGCGGGCGCCACCGCGCCACCCGAACTCCCCAGTCGGGGTGGGCGCCGGCGCCGTCCCCACCCGGGGGCCGTGCCGAGACGGACCTGGCACCGGGGAAGGTGTGCCAGGGCCGACTCGATCACGGCACCCGGGTCGGGGCGGCGACGGTGGTGTCGTCCGCTGTCGGTCGTGCTGTCCTGCTCAGGTACTGCCGCCATCCGTCGTCCCGCCCGCCAGCGGAACTCAGAACAGCCCGGGCAGAACCTCCTCCTGGGCCTTGGCGAACTCGTCCTCGTGCCGCTCCTGGTACTCCTGCCAGGCCTGCGCGTCCCAGATCTCGGCGCGCGTGAACGCGCCGATCACCACGCAGTCCTTGGACAGTCCGGCGTACCGGCGCAGCTCGGACTGGATCGCGATCCGGCCCTGGCCGTCGGGGTTCTGCTCGTCGGTGCCCGAGAAGAGGTTCCGCTGGAACACCCGCGCTGACTCGTTCGTCAGCGGGGCCGCGGCGATCTTGCGCGCCATCTCGGTGAAGGCGTCACGGGTGAACACGTAGAGGCAGTGGTCCTGCCCTTTCGTGATCATGCAGCCGCCTCGCAACTCGTCGCGGAATTTTGCGGGCAGCGTGAGCCGCCCCTTGTCGTCCAGCTTCGGGGTGTAGGTGCCGAGGAACACCGACCCCACCTCCACCTGGGACCCCTGTTCGTCCCAGCGATCACCACACTACCCCACACTCACCCACCGTCAACCCGAGACGGGCGGATCTACGACCACCGGTCCGATATCTTCGCAGGTCAGAGGTGGTGGGGGACAGTGGGGGCGCGCGACGCGCCACCCGGTCGCGCGACGCCCGGAGGCCGTTTCCGGCCACTCCGGCCGCACCTGCGCCCACCGCTCCCCCACCGGCGTCGTCCCAGGTCAGGGACGGTTCTCGGGCCGATCGGGTCGTCCGGGGTGGGGACGGGTGGGGAGCCGGTGGGGGGACCGTGGTGAGCCCGGGTGGGGGGCGGTGGGGGGATCGGCGGACGCGCGGTGGAGCGGCGTGGGGAACCACCGTGGGGCGCCGTGGGGGCCTCGTGGGAGACCTCGCGCCCGGGGCCGCCGGGGCGAGTCCCGGAGCGCTCCGCGTTCGGCCGTACGGAGCAGCGGCGCGAGGCGGGTGGCGGCGCCCGGTCCCGATCGGGGCACGTTTGACAGACTGGGGTCACCCGAGCCGTCTCCTGAGGAGGCCCGTTGTCGTCGAGCGCGCCGTCCGCGCCCTCCGTGCCACCCGTCCCGTCGCCGTCCGGTGGTCCCCTCCGCCGGGCCGAGGCCGGCGGTGCGCACCCCGGTTTCGCGCCCGAGCCGATGGACGCCGCCGCCGTCGCCGACGCGGCGGGGCGGATCGCCGCCGCGATGGCCCGGATCATCGTCGGCAAGCCCGACACCATCCGGCTGGCCCTGGTCGCGATGCTCGCCGAGGGGCACCTGCTCGTCGAGGACGTGCCGGGCGTCGGCAAGACCACGCTGGCCAAGGCACTCGCCCGGGCCGTCGACGGGGCGGTGAGCCGGGTGCAGTTCACCCCGGACCTGCTGCCCGGCGACATCACCGGCTCGTCGGTCTACAACCGGCAGACCTCGGAGTTCGAGTTCCGGCCCGGCCCGGTGTTCGCCAACGTCGTGATCGCCGACGAGATCAACCGGGCCTCGCCCAAGACCCAGTCGGCGCTGCTGGAGTGCATGGCCGAGCACCAGGTCACCGTCGACGGCGGCACCTACCCGCTGGGTGACCCGTTCATGGTCGTCGCCACCCAGAACCCCGTGGAGATGGACGGCACCTACCCGCTCCCCGAGGCCCAGCAGGACCGGTTCACGGTCCGCGTCTCGGTCGGCTACCCGGACCCGGCGGCCGAGCTGGCGATGCTCGAGGAGCACGGCTCGACCGACCCGCTGGAGCGGCTGCGGCCGGTGACCGACCTGCGCACGCTGCGGTCGATGATCGCCGGGGTCCGCGGCCTGCACACCGCGGCGGAGGTGCGCCGCTACTGCGTCGAGGTCGTCGGGGCGACGCGGCGGCTGCCCGAGGTCCGCCTCGGTGCGTCGCCGCGCGCGACCCTGCACCTGCTGCGGG
>NZ_WWFY01000631.1:0-4069 GCF_009864975.1 Pseudonocardia sp. SID8383 | reverse complement strand
CGCGGCCCCGAGCTGCGGCGGGGTCTGCGCCGGCTGCGACCTGGTCGCGGGCTGCCGCGACGCGACCGGCACCGAGCCGGGCTCGGAGCCCGGGGCCCGCACCGGGCTCACCCGCGAGGCCTGACCTGCGGGGCCTGGTCCGCAGGCCCCAACCCCGGGCTACCAGCCGCGGGAGCCCGGCCCGCCCTTGAACGGGCCGACGACCTCGTCGGTGACCCAGCCGCCGTAGAACCCGCCGGGCTGCGGGCGGACCGTCTCCCCGTCCAGGGTGATCCGCTCGAACGGCGCCACGTAGACCGCGACCCGGTCGGTCAGCTCCGGGTAGCGCGCGTCCGGCCGCGGGTACCACCAGGCGACGTCGGTCAGCGGCGGCACGCCGGGGACGCGGACATCGCAGTAGTGGGCGACGCCCTTCCACTCGCAGAACGTGCGGTGCTCACCGGGCACCAGCACGCCGTCGGTGAAGGCGGTGCGGGGCAGGTACCAGGTCGGCGGGTGGCTGGTCTCCAGCACCCGGACCAGGTCGTCCGACGCGGCGACGAGCGTCCCGCCGTGCCACAGCTCCGCACGGCGGGGCACCCGCTCCGCCCGGGGCGGGCGCGGGTAGTCCCACACCGATTCCTGCCCGGGACCGACGGGATCGGGCCAGGGACGACGGTCGAACGGCACGACCCCCACGGTAGGCCGGTCGGCGCCCCCGGGCACGGTCGCGGCGAACCCGCGCTGCGCGGCACCGGCCGCGGCGTCCTGACCGGGGGTGGGCCCACCACAGGTCACACACCGCCCGCGGGGATCAGTTCCAGGCGGGATCACGCGGGAACGTGGCGAGCAGCGCCAGCGGAACGCCCTGGCGGCGCAGCACCCGTTCCCACAGCTGGTCGTAGACGGTGGTCAGCAGGTCGTCGGGCAGGCCGGGGACGACGTACCAGTCACCCCGGGCGATCTCGCCGCCCAGCTGGCCCGCGTCCCAGCCGGAGTACCCGGCGAAGATCCGCAGGCCGCGCAGCCGCTGCGCGAGCGGCGCCGGGTCGGAGTCGAGGTCGACCAGCTGCACCGGTGGCCGGACCGGCATCAGCCCGCCGAGCCCGCGACCGGTCTCCCCGGTCCGCAGGGCGGCCAGGCAGAGCGCGGTGCGCGCCTCGACCGGCCCACCGACGAACATGGTCCCGGGATCACTGGTGAGCCCGGCCCAGCGCGGGAGCACGTCCCGTACGGCCGCCTGGCCGGGCCGGTTGAGCACGACCCCGAGGCTGCCCTGCGGACGGTGCTCGATCATGTAGACGACCGTCCGCGAGAAGTTCGGGTCGCCCAGACCGGGGGCGGCGACGAGCAGACTCCCCGGTGTGACCGGGGGAAGAGCGGCGCCTCGCGTGGCGCGGTGTTCCCGCACGGGTCCATGTTCGCACCTCCGGCGCGGACGCGATGCCGCCACCCGTTCGCCGCATCGTCGTACACCGGACATGATCGTCCATACGTTCGTACAATACGAACGTACATCAGTGTGGACGTCCGTACGGGACGTTCGTACGGATCAGAGGTTCTCGTCCGCCCAGGCCCGCAGGGCGACCTCGGCCTGCTCGGCGTCCATCGGCCCCTGCTCCATCCGCAGCGCCAGCATGTGCCGGTAGGCCTTCCCGACGGCCGGGCCCGGCGGGATGCCCAGCAGCTCCATGATCCGGTTGCCGTCGAGGTCGGGGCGGATCGCGTCGAGCTCCTCCTGCTTGCGCAGCTCGGCGATCCGGTCCTCCAGGCCGTCGTAGTTGCGCTGCAGGGCCGAGGCCCGGCGCCGGTTGCGGGTGGTGCAGTCCGAGCGCACCAGCCGGTGCAGGCGATCCAGCAGCGGGCCGGCGTCGGCGACGTAGCGGCGCACGGCCGAGTCGGTCCACTCGCCCTTGCCGTAGCCGTGGAACCGCAGGTGCAGGTAGACGAGCTGGCACACGTCGTCGACCAGGGCCTTCGGGTACTTGAGCGCCCGCAGCCGCTTGCGGGTCATCTTCGCCCCGACCACCTCGTGGTGGTGGAACGAGACCCGCCCGTCCGGCTCCTTGCGCCGGGTCGCCGGCTTGCCGATGTCGTGCAGCAGCGCGGCCAGGCGCAGCGTGAGGTCCGGCCCGTCGGTCTCGCGCTCGATCGCCTGCTCCATCACGACGAGCGAGTGGGTGTAGACGTCCTTGTGCTGCATGTGCTCGTCGGTCTCCAGCTGCATCGCCGGGACCTCGGGGACGACGTGCCGGGCCAGGCCGGTGTCGCAGAGCAGCTCCAGCCCGCGCCGCGGGTGGTCGCCGATCATCAGCTTGGTGAACTCGGCCTGCACCCGCTCGGCGGTGATCCGGGTCAGCTCGTCGGCCATCGCCGTCATCGCGGCGGTGACCCGCGCGGCGGGGGTGAACCCGAGCTGGGAGACGAACCGGGCGGCGCGCAGCATCCGCAGCGGGTCGTCGGAGAAGGAGCGCTCCGGGGTGTCCGGGGTGTCCAGGACACCCTGGGCGAGCGCGGCGAACCCGCCGTGCGGGTCGACGAAGCGGCGGTGCGACCCGGTCAGCTCGACCGCCATCGCGTTGACCGTGAAGTCGCGGCGCACCAGGTCGCCCTCGACGGTGTCGCCGAAGCGGACCTCGGGGTTGCGGGAGGTGCCGTCGTAGGTGTCGGCGCGGAAGGTCGTCACCTCGAGGGTCTGCCCGTCGCGGCGCAGCCCGACGGTCCCGAACGCGATCCCGGTGTCCCAGACGGCCTCGGCCCAGCCGCGCACGATCGCGAGGATCTGCTCGGGGCGGGCGTCGGTGGTGAAGTCGAGGTCCCCGGAGTCCCGGGTCGACGCGCCGGTGCCGCGCAGCACCGCGTCGCGGACGCTGCCGCCGACGAGATAGAGCAGGTGACCGCGGGCGGCGAAACGGGCGGCCAGCTCGTCGGCGACGGCCGGGACGTCGAGCAGTGCGACCACGGCGTTCTCCTGTGCTCGCTGCAGCTCGTCCGGGTCCGGGGCGGATCCGGCCGGAGGTCGGGTCGGCCGGGTCACCTGTCGGGCGGTGGAGGACGGGGACGACGAGGACACGACGGGCCAGTCTAGGCAACGCGCCCGGCCGGTGGGCACGGGTCCTCCGGTCACTCCGTACCGCTCGACCGCTGATCGACGGCAGGGCGACCGGGTGACGCCACGGCCGCGGGCGGCTCGTCGACCCCCCTTCGAGCCACCTCCTCGTTACCATCGCCACATGTCCACCTCCCGCGGCCGCTCCTCGGCAGGGCGCGGCGCGGAACCCGGCCGTGAGGGCCGGAGCGCACGCGCCGGCCGTGCCGGGCGCGCCGACCGGTCCCCGGACCGCCGTCGCCGGCTGCGCACGGTGGACGAGACGTCCGCCGGTGGGCTCGTCGTGCACCCCGAGACCGGCGCCGCCGCGCTGATCGGCCGGCTGGACCGCCGGGGCCGGCTGCTGTGGTCGCTCCCGAAGGGCCACATCGAGGCCGGTGAGACCGCGGAGCAGGCCGCGGTGCGCGAGGTGCAGGAGGAGACCGGCATCATCGGTGAGGTGCTGGCTCCCCTGGGCACCATCGACTTCTGGTTCGTCGCCGAGGACCGGCGCGTCCACAAGACGGTCCACCACTACCTGATGCGCGCGCTCGGCGGCGAGCTCTGCGACGAGGACGTCGAGGTCTCCGAGGTGGCCTGGGTGCCGCTCGACGAGCTCGAGGGCCGCCTCGCCTACGCCGACGAGCGTCGGCTGATCCGGCATGCGGCCAACCTGCTGGAGGAGACGGCGTGAGCCGGGTCGCGGCCCTGGTCGCGATCGTGCTCACCGCGGTGGTGGCACTGCTCCTGCCTGCGGCGTTCCCGGCGGGCGCCCCGCAGGCCGCCGCCCGGGACCGCCCGGCGCAGCAACCGGCCCAGCAGCCCGTCGCCCCGGTCCGGCTCGACGTCGGCACGATGACCCCGCGGGTGGTCACGTCGGCGGGGCCGGGCGAGCTGGTCGTCACCGGGACCGTCACCAACACCGGCCCGGGGATCGTCGACGACCTGGCCGTCCGGGTGCAGCGCGGGCCGGTGCTCGCCGGTGAGGCGGCGCTGCGGGCC
>NZ_WWFY01000630.1:0-16238 GCF_009864975.1 Pseudonocardia sp. SID8383 | reverse complement strand
GGCGGTGGCGGTCTCGCCGTGGGCCGGCGCGGCGCTGGCCGGGCCGCTCGGGGGCTACCCGCAGTTGTTCGCGGTGCTCGCCGGGGCCGCGGCGGTGGGGGCGGTGCTGGCCGTCGGCACCCGGGTCCGTGATCCGCGCTGACCCGGTTGTGGGGCCGTGCCCGTCCCCCGGGACCTGCCGCCGGTGGTGGCGCGCCGTGTCTGTCCCGCCCGCCCGGCGACGGGCCCGGCGCGCCGATCCACCCTCACGGGTGGGCGACGGGCCCGGAACGCACGAAACCGGCCACGGAGGACCGTGACCGGTTTCGGAGGATGTGTGTCCGAGGGGGGACTTGAACCCCCACCCCCTTATACGGGGACTAGCACCTCAAGCTAGCGCGTCTGCCATTCCGCCACTCGGACGTCGCGATCTCTCGATCGCGTCGTGAGGGAAGCATAGCCGAGGCCCACGGCCGGGTTGCGGCGGGGTCGGCACGCGTCGCCGGTGGTAGAACGACGCCCATGACCGCTTCAGCGAACGACGACCCGACCAGCGCCGAGGACGAGGTCGTGCAGCTGTGTTCGGAGCTGATCCGGATCGACACGACCAACACCGCCGACCCGGAGACCCTCGTCGGTGAGGCCGAGGCGGCCGACTACGTCGCGGACAAGCTGCGCGAGGTCGGCTACGAGGTCGAGCTGGTCGAGTCCGGTATGCCCGGGCGGATGAACGTGATCGCCCGGCTCGAGGGCGCCGACCGCTCCCGCGGTGCACTGCTGATGCACGGCCACCTCGACGTCGTCCCCGCGGACGCGCGCGAGTGGTCGGTGCACCCGTTCTCCGGGGCCGTGCAGGACGGCTACGTCTGGGGCCGCGGCGCCGTCGACATGAAGGACATGGACGCGATGATGCTGGCGGTCGCCCGCCGCTTCAAGCGTGAGGGCGTCGTCCCGCCGCGGGACATCGTGTGGGCCTTCGTCGCCGACGAGGAGGCCGGCGGGAAGTGGGGCGCGCAGTGGCTGGTCGAGCACCGGCCCGATCTCTTCGAGGGGTGCACGGAGGCCGTCGGAGAGGTCGGCGGGTTCTCGCTGACCCTCGGTGAGGACCAGCGGGCGTACCTGATCGAGGCCGCGGAGAAGGGCATCGCCTGGATGCGGCTGCGGGCCAGGGGCAAGCCCGGCCACGGCTCGTTCCTGCACGACGACAACGCCGTCACCATCCTGGCCGAGGCCGTCGCCCGGCTCGGGAACCACACGTTCCCGCTCACGATCACCGACACGGTGCAGGCGTTCCTGGACCGGATGACCGAGCTGACCGGCGTCGAGTACCCGGAGGACGACCTCGAGGGCGCACTGGCCAAGCTCGGCCCGATCTCGCGGATCATCGGCGCGACCGTCCGGGACACCGCGAACCCGACGATGCTCGACGCCGGGTACAAGGCCAACGTCATCCCGTCGACGGCCGAGGCGGTCGTCGACTGCCGGGTGCTGCCGGGCCGCGAGGAGGCGTTCCTGCGCGAGGTCGACGAGCTGCTCGGCCCGGACGTCGAGCGCGAGTGGGTCACCGACCTGCCCGCCGTCGAGACGCCGTTCGAGGGTGCACTGACCGACGCGATGCAGGCCGCGCTGCGCACCGAGGACCCGACCGCCGAGATCGTCCCGTACATGCTGTCCGGGGGGACCGACGCGAAGGCGTTCTCGACGCTGGGCATGAAGTGCTACGGCTTCGCGCCGCTGCGGCTCCCCCCGGAGCTGGACTTCGCGTCGCTGTTCCACGGCATCGACGAGCGGGTGCCGGTGGACGCGCTGAGGTTCGGCACCCGGGTGCTCGACCGCTTCCTGCGCACGGTGTGACGGGGACGCCGGGCCCGGCCGGGCCCGGCACCCCGCTCCGTGACGGCACCGGCCGCCGGGTGGCAGGGTGGCGGCATGGATCTCTCGGGCAAGGTCGCCCTGGTCACCGGAGGCGCGTCGGGCATCGGCGCGGCCGCGGTCGACCGGCTGGTGGCGGCAGGTGCGCAGGTCGTGGTCGTCGACCGGGACGCCGACGGCGCCGCGGCCGTCGCGGAGAGGGCCGGTGGGCTCGCCCACGCGGCCGACGTCACCGACCCCGCGGCGATGGCCGCCGCGGTGGCCGCGGCCGAGGAGCGTTTCGGGCGGCTCGACATCGTGCTGCTCAACGCCGGCATCACGGCGGGCCAGTCCGGCGTCACCGACCTCGACCTGGACGGCTACCGGCGCATCCTCGGCGTGAACCTCGACCACGTGGTGTTCGGGCTCAACGCCGCCGTCCCGGCGCTGCGCCGCGCCGGGGGCGGGCACGTGGTGGCGACCGCATCGCTGGCCGGGCTGATCGGCCTGCCCGGCGACGCGCTCTACACCGCGACCAAGCACGCCGTCGTCGGCTACGTCCGGGCCGCGGGCCCGGCGCTGGCGGGGGAGGGCATCCGGGTCACCGCCGTGTGTCCCGGGTTCGCCGACACACCGCTGATCGGCAACGTCCGCGCCCAGTTCGGCGACTTCCCGCTGCTGGGTGCCGACGACGTCGCCGCGGCCGTCGAGCAGATCCTGGAGCGGGGCGAGCCGGGGGAGTGCTGGTACGTGCAGCCCGGCCGCGAGCCCGCGCCCTACGGCTTCCGGGGGGTGCCCAGCCCGCGCGGGGCGGGCACGCCGCCGGACGTCGGCTGGCAGGACGCCTGAGAGGGGTCTTGACCTGAACGGCGGTGCAGGTCACATCCTGGGCGCATGGCCGAGCTGAACCACACCATCGTCCACTCCCGGGACAAGCGCGCCGGGGCGGCGTACCTCGCCGAGATCCTGGGACTGCCCGAGCCGACGTCGTTCGGGCCGTTCCGGGTCGTGCGTGTCGCCAACGGCGTCGACCTGGACTTCATGGACGCCGACCCGGCGACGATCGTCCCGCAGCACTACGCGTTCCTGGTCTCCGACGACGAGTTCGACGCCGCGTTCGCCCGGATCACCGCCCGCGGCCGGCAGTACTGGGCAGACCCCGGCGGGAGCCGTCCCGGCGAGATCAACACCCACGACGGCGGCCGGGGCGTGTACTTCGACGACCCGTCCGGGCACCGCCTGGAGCTCATCACGGTGCCCTACGGCGGCTGACGGGCGGGGACCGTCAGAAGGTGGGCTCGGGCAGCAGGCCCTGCTGGGCGCCGAGCCGTCGTCGCAGCACGATCTTGCGCACGCCGCCGGGGTAGAGGCGCAGCCGGGACAGCTCCCAGCCGGAGAACTCGGCTTGGATCGCCAGCCGCACCGACGCCGTCAGCCGGGAGACGTCCCCCTCGATGCGGACCGGGCGGTACTCGTACCGGTCGTCGGTCCAGCCGTCGCCGTCCCGAGTCCCGGCCACCCGATTCCCGGCGGCGGAGTCCTCCGACCCGTTCCCAGCGCCCTCGGTCATGCGTGCCTCCCGGTCGTGCCGTGCTCGTCGGTGCCCACCGGGTGAACGGTGGGTGTCGCGTCGGGCATTCCCACTGTAAAGGGCACCCGGGCCGGCGGGGGAGGCTCAGACGGGGTCGCTCACGTCGTCGAGCGCGGTGCGGATCTCGGCGGGCAGCACGAGGTCCTCGGCTGCGAGCGAGGCCCGCAGCTGGGCCGCGTCCCGCGCCCCGACGACGGCCGAGGCCACCCCCGGGCGGTCCCGCACCCAGGTCAGCGCCACCGACAGCGGTGAGGTGCCGAGCCCGTCGGCGGCGGTGAGGACCGACTGGACGATCCGCGCCGAGTGCTCGGTGCGGCGCGCCTCCACGTACGAGGCCAGCAGCGCGCTCGCGCCCCGCGAGTCCGCCGGGGTGCCGTCGGTGTACTTGCCCGTGAGCACCCCCCGGCCCAGCGGAGCCCAGGCCAGCAGCCCGAGGCCGTGGTACCGGGCGGCGGGCAGGAGCTCGGCCTCCGGTTCCCGGGCGAGCAGCGAGTACTCCACCTGCGCCGACACCGGACGGCAGACGGCCGGGTCGGGCCCGGCGGTGGCGCCACCCGCGACGGTCGCCAGCTGCCAGCCGGCCGGGGCGACCAGCCCGGCGTAGCGTACCCGTCCGGAGTAGACGGCGACCTGCACCGCGGACAGCGTCTCGTCCAGCGGCACCCGGGGGTCCCAGCCGGGGAACTGCCACAGGTCCAGGTGCCCGGTGCCCAGCCGGCGCAGCGTGCGGTCCAGTGAGCGCAGCAGCGCGGTCCGCGAGGCCCGTTCACCCGCGTCGGGGGCGGCCGTGCCGCGTCCGGCGAGGACGACGTCGTCGCGACGCACGGTGCCCCGCAGCAGCCCGCCGAGCACCTGCTGGGCGGCGCCGCCGCCGTAGTCCTCGGCGGTCTCGACGAGGGTCCCGCCGACGTCGACGAACGCGCGCAGCTGGTCCGCGGCATCGGCGGGGGAGGTGTCCTCGCCCCAGGTCATGGTGCCCAGGCCGACCCGCGACACCTCGAGGCCGCTGCTGCCCACCGGTCTGCGTTGCACGGTCGCCGAGCCTAGGCGCGCGGGCCCGCGGGACCGGTGAGGGCGCGCAGAGTGACCCCCGTCTCGGCGAGTACGGTGACGGCCCGTGATCATCCAGGAGCCGAGCCGCCAGGACCGGACGACGCCGGACCGGGGCGCCCCGGCCCGCGGCCGCGACGGGAGCCGGTCGTGAGCTGGCTCGAGGTCGTCGTCCTCGGGATCGTCCAGGGGCTCACCGAGTTCCTCCCGGTGTCCTCCTCGGCGCACCTGCGGATCGTCTCGGCGGTCGGTTTCGGCCGGGACCCGGGGGCGGCGTTCACCGCCGTCTCCCAGCTCGGCACCGAGGCCGCGGTGATCGTCTACTTCGCCAAGGACATCTGGCACCTGTTCCTCACCTGGGTGCGCGGGTTCCGCGACGCCGAGGTCCGCGCCACCGACGACTACCGGCTGGCCTGGCTGGTCATCATCGGGTCGGTCCCGATCGCGGTGCTCGGGGTGCTGTTCAAGGACCAGATCGAGGGCGTCGCCCGGAACCTCTGGCTGGTCGCGACCACGCTGATCGTGTTCGGTGTCCTGCTCGGCCTGGCCGAGCGCTTCGGCAAGCAGGTCAAACCGGTCGAACGGATCACCGTCAAGGACGGCATCCTGCTCGGCTTCGCCCAGGCCATGGCGCTGATCCCGGGCGTCTCGCGGTCCGGTGGCACGATCACCGCCGGCCTGTTCCTGGGGCTGACCCGGCCCGCGATCGTGCGGTACTCGTTCCTGCTGGCGATCCCGTCGGTGTTCGGGGCCGGCCTGTTCACGCTGCCCGACGTGTTCGCCGGCGACGGCCCGTCCGGGGCGCAGATGCTCGTGGCGGTGGTGGTCGCGTTCGTCGTCGGCTACGCGGTGATCGCCTGGCTGCTCCGGTTCGTGCAGAACAACACCGTCTACGTGTTCGTCGCCTACCGGATCGCGCTCGGTGTCGCCCTGCTCGCCGCCCTGTCGCTCGGCGCGGTCAGCGCGTACTGACCGCCGTCACTCCCGTAGCCTCGGTCGGCGTGACGACCTTGATCCTGCTGCGGCACGGCCGGTCCACCGCGAACACCGCGGGCGTGCTGGCCGGGCGTACCCCGGGTGTGGAGCTCGACGACCGCGGCCGGGAGCAGGCGGCGGCCGTCGTCGACCGGCTCGCGGCCCTGCCGATCGCCTCGGTCGTGACCTCCCCGCTGGAGCGGTGCCGCCAGACCGTCGCGCCGCTCGCGGCGGCCCGCGGGCTGGAGCCGGTCGTCGAGGACGACCTGGCCGAGGTCGACTACGGCGCGTGGACCGGGCGGAAGATCACCGACCTGCTCAAGGAGGACCTGTGGAAGGTCGTCCAGGCACACCCGTCGGCCGCGACCTTCCCGGACGGCGAGTCCCTGGCCGGGATGCAGGCCCGCTCGGTCGCGGCGGTGCGTCGCCACGTCGCCCGGGTCCGGGCCGAGCACGGCGAGGACGCGATCGTCCTGGCCTGCAGCCACGGGGACGTGATCAAGGCGATCCTCGCCGACGCGCTGGCCAGCCACCTCGACAACTTCCAGCGGATCGTCGTCGACACCTGCTCGGTGAGCGTCGTCACCTACACCGAGCTGCGGCCGTTCGTCGCGCGGATGAACGAGCAGTCCGGCGACGTCGCGAGCCTGGTCCCCAAGCCGAAGCCCGCCGAGGGCGAGGAACAGCCGGTGAACGCCTCCGACGCCGTGGTCGGGGGTTCCACGAACGCGTGAGGCGGGGTGATCCACCTCGCATCGTCCCTGGTGGACGCACCCACAGGTGACCGCGGGGATGCCCCCGCAGCCGGATACGCCTACCCTGGGAAGGGTCATGGCACGCGTCATCCACGTCTTCCGCCGACCCGACCGCTTCGTGGCCGGGACCGTCGGCGAGCCCGGCGATCGCGCCTTCTACCTGCAGGCGATCGAGAGCAGCCGCACGATCAGTGTGCTGCTGGAGAAACAGCAGGTCTCGGTGCTGGCCGAACGCATCACGGCGCTGCTGGGCGAGGTGTCGAAGCGCTTCGGCGAGGACAACCTGCTCGGCGCGACCGTGGCCACGGGGTCCTCGGACAGCGACCCGCTCGCGGTCCCGCTGGAGGAGGAGTTCCGGGTCGGGACCATGGGCCTGGGCTGGGACGCCGACTCGAGCTCGATCGTCGTCGAGCTGCTCGCGGTCACCGAGGAGGAGATCGACGAGTCGGTCGTCCTCGACGACACCGAGGAGGGCCCGGACGCGCTGCGCGTGTTCCTGTCCCCGACGGCGGCCAAGGCCTTCGCCGAGCGCGCCGAGAAGGTCGTCGACGCGGGCCGTGCCCCGTGCCCGCTGTGCGCCGAGCCGCTCGACCCCGAGGGCCACGTCTGCGTGCGCCTCAACGGCTACCACGACCGCAACCCCGTGGCCGGGACGGAGTGACGCTCGACCTGCGCGACCCCGCGGTGTTCGAGGTCCTGCGCACCGGCCGCATGGACATCACGGGCCGGATGGTCGACGCCTCCAACGCCACCCTGTTCGGGACCGTCTCCCTCGACGGTGTCGAGCTGCGCTGCGTGTACAAGCCGGTGCGCGGGGAGCGCCCGCTGTGGGACTTCCCGGACGGCACCCTCGCCGGGCGCGAGGTCGGTGCCTTCCTCGTCTCCCAGATCTCCGGGCTCGACGTCGTCCCGCCCACGGTGCTGCGCGACCAGGCCCCGTTCGGGACCGGCATGGTGCAGGCCTGGGTCTCCTCGGGTGACGAGAGCGCCCTGTCCGAGCCGCCCGCCGACGACGCGGGCGACGAGCTGGACGGCGACATCACCGAGGAGACCGTCCAGCTCGCCACCGAGTCGCTGGTCGAGCTGTGCGAGCCGCACGAGATCCCCGGCGGCTGGCTGCCGGTGCTCCGTGCCCGGGACGGCGCGGGGGACCCGGTGGTGCTGGTCCACGCCGACCACCCTCAGCTGCGGGACATGGCGCTGTTCGACGTCGTCGTCAACAACGCCGACCGCAAGGGCGGGCACGTGATCCTCGCCGGGGACGGCGACGTCTACGGCGTGGACCACGGCCTGACCCTGCACACCGAGCCGAAGCTGCGCACCGTCCTGTGGGGCTGGGTCGGGGACGAGCTCGGCGAGGAGCACACGGCCGTCCTCAAGGAGCTGCGCGCCCGGCTGGCCGGTGAGTTCGCCGACGTCCTCGGCGAGCACGTCACCCGCCGCGAGGTCGCGGCGCTGCGCTCCCGGATCGACCACCTGCTCGCCGAGCCGCGCTTCCCCGGCCCGGACGGCTACGGCCCGGCCATCCCCTGGCCGGCGTTCTAGCCGGTCACCTCCAGGAGCCCGAGCCGCTGCGTCGCGCGGGTCATCGCGACGTAGAGGTCCGCCGGGTCGGCCGCCCGGATCCGCTCCGGGTCGACGATCACGACGGCGTCGAACTCCAGGCCCTTCGACGACACCGGGGTGTGCACCGGCACGCCGGGGGCCCCCAGGTCGGTGCCGGGCGGGGCGATGACGGTGACCGTCCCGTCGGCGGTGCGGGCCCGCTCGTCGTCGACGGCGGCGCGGACCGCGGCGCCGAGCTCCCCGGCCGGGACCGTGCGCGTCCACGGCTGCTCACCGGTGCTGCGCACCGACTCCGGCGGGCGACGGTCCGGGGCGTAGGTCGCCAGCACCCGCGCGGCGGCGTCCATGATCTCCGACGGCGTCCGGTAGTTCACCGTCAGCGTGCGGTGCGTCCAGCGTCCGGCCAGGTGCGGGGCGAGCACGTCGGCCCAGGCCCGGGCGCCGGCCGGGGCGCTGCGCTGGGCGAGGTCGCCGACCGCGGTGATCGACCGCGCCGGGCAGCGCCGCAGCAGCACGTGCCAGTCCATCGCGGACAGCTCCTGCGCCTCGTCGACGACGAGGTGCCCGTAGCGCCAGTCCCGGTCCGACGCCGCGCGCTCGGCCACGGTCAGCGGCACCCCGGCGACGTGCCGCTGCGCGAGCATGTCCGCGGTCACGAAGTCGGTGGGCCGCAGCTCGTCCGGGTCCTCCCCGGCGAGCGACCGGTCCGCGGACTCCAGCACGGTCAGCACCTCGGCGGCGTAGGCGCCGTCCGGCTCCGGTGCCGTGGCGGGTGTCCCGTCGGGGACCGGGCCGAGTAGCTCGGCGAGCTCGTCGAGCAGGGGCGCGTCGGCCACGGTCCACGGCGTGCCCGGTTCCCGCCGCAGCGACTCCGGAGCACCCGCGGCGGCCAGCCGGTCCGGGTCGGCGTACAGCTCGGCCAGGGCCCGCTGCGGGGTCAGCACCGGCCACAGCTGCTCGACGGCCGCGTGGAACCGGGGGTCGGTGCGCAACGCGTCGCGCAGCTCGGCCCGCATCTCGGCCGACACCTCGGCCGCCCCGGCGGGCTCGATCTCCGGGATGTCCAGCTCCGCCAGCAGCTCCGCGAGCTCCGGCGGGTCCTCCAGACCGACCTCGAGCCGCTCCAGACCCTGGTCGACGAGCAGCCGCCCGAGGGTGTCGCGGAACGTGGCGCGGGCGATGTTGTGCGGCTGCCCGGTGGCACGGGCCCGGCGGCGCGCCTCGGCGGCCGGCGCCGTGCTGATCTCGACGGTGACGTCGTCCATCTCGATCGCGACCGGTGCCTCGGGCAGCTCCTGGCGGTCGTCGACGGCGCGGCGCAGCACGTCGACCATCGCGAGGTCGCCCTTGAGCCGGGCCGTCCCCGGCGGGTCGGTCGCCTCCGCCACGACGCCGTGCGCGAGGCGTCCGGGGGTGGTGAACACGACCGCGGACTCGCCGAGCGCGGGCAGTACCCCGCCGACGTAGTGCACGAACCCCGCACTCGGCCCGACGACGAGCACGCCGCTGCGGGCGAGCCGGTCGCGGTGGGTGTAGAGCAGGTACGCGATCCGGTGCAGCGCGACGGCGGTCTTGCCCGTCCCGGGGCCGCCCTCGATCACGACGGTGCCCGACAGCGGCAGACGGATGATCTCGTCCTGCTCGGACTGGATGGTGGTGACGATGTCGCGCATGCGGGTCCCGCGCGGCGCGGTGAGGGCGGCGAGGAGCGCGGGGTCCGACGCCGACACGGTCCCGGTGCCGGGCCCGTCGCCGTCGAGGAGGTCGTCGTGGAAGCCGGCGACCCGCTCGTGCGGCGCGGTGCCGGCGACGGTGTAGTGCCGGCGCCGGGTCACACCGAGCGGGGTGACCGGGGTGGCGCAGTAGAAGGGCTGCGCGGCCGGCGCCCGCCAGTCGACCAGCGCGCTCTCGCCGTCGGCCGGGTCGGTCAGCCCGATCCGGCCGACCCGGGTCGGGGCGGCCCCGTCGACGTGGTCGAGACGCCCGAAGCACAGTCCCGCGCGGGCCGCGGTGAGCGTGCGCACCCGCTCCGAGGCGCGGTGCACCGACACGTCGCGTTCCCAGCGGGCGCTGAGCTGCTCCCCGGCACGCTCGGCGGCGGCGCCCCGGGCCTGCGCGCCCGCGGCGGCGAGCTCGTCGTCGAGCAGGGCGTGCAGCCCGCGGAGGTGCCGGGTCTCGCGGGTCAGCTCCGCCTCGTAGGCGGAAGCGGAGGTCGCCGGGGTCTTGCCATCCGTGTTATACTTAGGGTGCTGGTCCACGTTCTCGTGTTCTGAGCGCACCCTGAAGGGTAGCGCGTTCCGGGTCGTCTGCGCACTCATTCCCGTCGTCGGCGGACCAGTCCGACGGTCTCGCGCGCCGCCATCGCGGTCGCGAACGTGCCGAACACCAGCCCCAGCACGACCGCGTCGAGCGCCAGGCCGAGGACCGCGCCCGCCACCGTGCCCGGCGCGGCGGTCACCGCCAGTACCGTGCCCCACCTCCCGGACGCGGTGCCCTGACGCAGGTGCACGACCGTCCCGACGATCGAGTTCGGGATGAACATCAGCAGCGAGGTCCCGGCCGCGACGTGCAGGTCCGTGCCGAACAGCAGCACCATCGCCGGCACCGCGAGCAGCCCGCCGCCGAGTCCCATCGCACCCGCCCAGGCGCCGATGACCAGGCCGACCACCGTCGCCGTCGGATACAGGAACCAGGGATCGGCGACCAGCGACGCCGGCACCACCGCCCCGCCGAGCAGCGGCACGCCCAGCGCGTCGACGAGCAGCTTCGCCGCCGTCAGCACCAGCACGGCCACCAGCAGGACCCGCAGCAGCGTCTCCGACGCGCGCGCCAGCAGCTTCGGGCCGATCCACCCGCCGACCGTGCCACCGACGATCAGCCCGGCGCCGGTCCGCAGGTCCAGCGACCCGCCGCCGAGCGCGTAGGCGGCCGCACCGGCGACGCAGACCCCGATGTTCGCGATCGTCGACGAGCCGTGGATCCGGGTCCGCGACATCGCGGTGAACCGGTCGAGCGCGGGCACGAACAGCACTCCGCTGCCGCCGCCGATCAGCCCGCCGACGACGCCGCCGACCAGGCCGATCACGCCCACCGGCACGGCCCGGCCGTCCCGGTCCGTGTCGGGGGAGAGGCGGACCATCGGGCCAGTGTCACCCCACCGGCGGTCCCGCCGTGCGCGGCGTCCCAGCGGGCGGGAACCGGGGATACGGTCGGCCCATGACGCTCCCGGCCCCGCAGCGGATCACCGTCCCCGGCACGACCCTGCCCGAGATCACCCTGTCCGTGCACGACACCGGCGGCGACGGCAGCCCCGTCCTGCTGCTGCACGGCTGGCCGGACCGGGCCGCCCTGTGGACCCACCAGGCCGCCGCGGTCGCCGGGGCCGGGTACCGGGTCGTCGTCCCGGACCTGCGCGGCTTCGGGGACTCCGACCGGCCGGCCGAGGTCGAGCACTACCGGATGCGGGCCCTGGCCGCCGACGTCCTCGGCGTCGCGGACGCGCTCGGCATCGACCGGTTCGCCCTCGCCGGGCACGACTGGGGCGCCTCCCTCGGCTGGGCCCTCACCCTCGCCTCGCCGCGGGTGACCCGCTACGCCGCGTTCTCCGTCGGGCATCCCGCCGCGTTCGCCACCGCGGGGTTCCGGCAGAAGGCGATGTCCTGGTACATGCTCTGGTTCCAGTTCCCCGGCGTCGCCGAGCAGGTGATGCCGGCCGACGACTGGCAGTTCCTGCGCGGCTGGCTGCACGCGACGCTGCCCGAGGGGCACCCGATGGCCGCCCGCCAGCTCGCCGACCTGTCCCGGCCGGGCGCCCTGACGGCGTCGCTGAACTGGTACCGCGCCAACATCGACCCGGCGACGTTCGTGCCCACCACGATCCCGCAGCCCCCGCGGATCACGGTGCCGACGATGGGGGTGTGGAGCGACGGCGACCTCGCGCTCACCGAGGGGCAGATGCGGGGCTCCTCGGCGTACGTCGACGACTTCCGCTTCGAGCGCGTCGAGGGCTGCGGGCACTGGATCCCGGAGGAGGCGCCGGAGACCGCGAGCGCCCTGCTCGCCGACTTCCTCGCGGGGTGACCGAGGGGACACGCGCTCCTCGCTGCGCCGCCGGGGGCCGCGGGCCAGGATGGGTCGGGTACAGCGGCGTCCGAACGACACGGAGGAAGCACTGATGGCGGAGAAGAGCCGGATCGGGGTCACCGGGCTGGCGGTGATGGGGGCGAACCTCGCCCGCAACATGGCCCGCCGTGGCTTCCCGGTGGCGGTGCACAACCGCACCACCTCGAAGACGACCGAGTTCATGAAGGACTACGGCGACGAGGGTGCCTTCACCGGCACCGAGTCGCTGCAGGAGTTCGTCGACGCGCTGGAGACCCCGCGCAAGATCGTCGTCATGGTGAAGGCGGGCAAGCCGGTCGACGCCGTCATCGACGAGCTGGCCCCGCTGCTCGACAGCGGCGACATCATCATCGACGCCGGCAACTCGCACTTCCCCGACACCGACCGCCGTGCCGCGTACTGCTCCGAGCGCGGGCTGCGCTTCATGGGCATCGGCGTGTCCGGCGGCGAGGAGGGCGCCCTCAACGGGCCGAGCATCATGCCCGGCGGCCCGCAGGAGGCCTACGGCGAGGTCGAGGAGATCCTCACCGCGATCGCCGCGAACGTCGACGGCACCCCGTGCTGCACCCACGTCGGCCCCGGCGGCGCCGGGCACTACGTGAAGATGGTGCACAACGGCATCGAGTACGCCGACATCCAGCTCATCGCCGAGGCCTACGACCTGCTCACGCACGTCGCCGGGCTGTCCGCGCCGGAGATCGGGAAGATCTTCGAGGAGTGGAACTCGGGCGACCTCGAGTCCTTCCTCATCGAGATCACCGGCATCGTGCTGGCCAAGACCGATGAGAAGACCGGGAAGCCGCTCGTCGACGTGATCGTCGACCAGGCCGAGCAGAAGGGCACCGGCCGCTGGACGGCCATCGACGCGCTCGACCTCGGCGTCCCGTTGACCGGCATCACCGAGGCCGTGTTCGCCCGCACGCTGTCCAACCTGCGCGACGAGCGCCGGGAGGCCTCGACGACTCTGGGCGGCCCGACCCCGGGCTCGGGGAAGAACCGCGACGAGCTCGTCGAGGACATCCGCCAGGCGCTCTACGCGTCCAAGGTCGTCGCCTACGCCCAGGGCTTCGCGCAGATGCGCGCCGCCTCGCAGGCCAACGACTGGGGCCTCGACCTCGGCGCGATGGCCCGGATCTGGCGCGGCGGCTGCATCATCCGCGCCCAGTTCCTCAACCGGATCACCGAGGCCTACGAGTCCCACCCGGACCTGGACAACCTGCTGATGGTCCCGTACTTCACCGAGGCCGTTGCGAACGCACAGGACGCGTGGCGCCGGGTCGTGGTGACCGCGACCGAGCAGGGCGTGGCGATCCCCGCGTTCTCCTCCAGCCTGTCCTACTACGACGGCTACCGTCGCGAGCGCGGCCCGGCCAACCTCATCCAGGGGCTGCGCGACTACTTCGGCGCGCACACCTACGCGCGCACCGACGCCGACGGCAAGTTCCACACCCGCTGGAGCCAGGACGGCAGCGAGGTCGCCGCGGACTGACCCCCGCGCCGTGACACCCCGGCCCCGGCACCGCCGGGCCGGGGTCGCGGTGTGCCGGGCGGGCCTCAGCCGCGGGTCGCCGCCGGCCGCGCCGCGCCGGTCGCGTCGCCGTCGGTCACCACGGGCCCGTCGACGTGGTGGTACTTCCCGCCGCGCAGTGCGCTCGCCACCGCGGCGACCAGGCAGGCGACGGCGGCGAACCCGAGCGCGAAGGTCAGCCCGTCGGCGAACGGGCCGGAGATCAGCTGCGGGAAGAACTCCCGCCCGGTCAGGTACGCCGACTGTGCGGGCGCCAGCGTGCCGAGGACCTGCGGGCCGAGCAGCGTCGCGATCGGGTTGTAGCCCAGCAGCGCCGCGAACAGGATCCCGACCGGCGGCAGCGCCGCGACCCGGTCCGCCGCGAGCTCCGGCACACCCTGTGCCACGAGCCCGTCGTGCAGCGACGTGGGCAGCGTCGTCGACAGGCCCGCGATGAGCAGCGAGAAGAACACCCCGATCGACAGCACCGTCGCCGCGTTCTGGAACGTCGAGGTCATGCCGGCCCCGGCGCCACGCTGGTGCGCGGGCAGCGAGTTCATGATCGCCGCCCGGTTCGGGGAGCTGAACAGACCCATCGCCAGGCCGTTGAGTGCCAGCAGCAGCGCGAACGCCCGGTAGTCGAAGTCCACCGGCAGCGCCAGCAGCGCGAGGAACGTCGCGGCCGCACCGAGCATCCCGACCGTGGCGAAGGCGCGGGCGCCGTAGCGGTCGGACAGGATGCCCGACACCGGTCCGGCGACGAGGAACCCGATCGTCAGCGGGACCATGTAGATGCCCGCCCACAGTGGTGTCGTCTCGAACGGGAAGCCGTGCTCGGGCAGCCAGATGCCCTGCAGCCAGATGATCAGGATGAACTGCAGCCCGCCGCGGCCGAGCGCGGCCAGCAGGCTCGCGATGTTGCCCGCGGTGAACGCACGGATCGAGAACAGCGAGACGTGGAACATCGGCTCGGGCACCCGGCGCTCGATCCAGGTGAACAGCGCCAGCACCGCGATCCCGCCGAGGATCAGGCCGAGGACGAGCGGGCTGGTCCAGCTCATGACGTCGTCGCCGTAGGGCTGGATGCCGTAGGTGATGCCCATCAGGACGGCGACGAGCCCGACCGCGAACGTCAGGTTGCCCCACCAGTCGATCCGCGCCGCGCGGCGGGCGCCGGTGTCGCGGAGCCGGGCGTAGGCCCAGATCGTGCCGAACACCCCGACCGGGACCGACACCAGGAACACCAGGTGCCAGTTCACCGGGGCGAGCACCCCGCCGACGACCAGTCCGAGGAACGAGCCGGCGATCGCCGCGACGGAGTTGATCCCGAGCGCGAGCCCGCGCTGGTGGACTCCGAACGCGTCGGTGAGGATCGCGGTCGAGTTGGCGAGCAGCAGCGCCCCGCCGACACCCTGCAGCACCCGCATCGTGATCAGCCAGACCGCGCCGGCGTCGCCCTGCATCCAGGTGGCGGCCAGCAGCACCGAGAACACCGTGAAGACGGCGAAGCCCAGGTTGTACATGCGGGTACGGCCGTACATGTCGCCGAGCCGGCCGAAGCTGACCACCAGCACCGCCGTGACGACGAGGTACCCCATGATCAGCCACAGCAGGTAGTCGATGTTGTCCGGCGCCAGCGGGTCGATCCCGATGCCGCGGAAGATGTCCGGCAGCGCGATCAGCAGGATCGACATGTTGATCGTCACGATCAGCACGCCCATCGTGGTGTTCGACAGTGCGACCCACTTGTACCGGTCGGCCGGTCCCGATTTGTTGAGCATCGCTAATAACTGTAGCGCCCCGGCGCGTGTTCGCGCCACGGTCTCGCCCGGCTCGTCCGGTCCGTCCCGATCCTCCCTCGGGTCACCGAATTCGCAGGTCGGGCAGGGTCTACAGTCCGCGGCGTGGGGTCGCGAGGGGTGGAGCCGTCCGCCGGGACGTCCCGGGCGCGAGGTGCTGCGCGCGGCGGCCGCCGCAGCCCTGCTCGCGGTGACGGAGGCGCTCCGGCGGATCCCCGGGAAGGTGGGTCCCGACATGGGTAACGTCTCGGCCGACGGCCGGACCCTGTGGCCGTCCGGGCGCTACGACCGGGAGGTGTACGTGCTCTCCGCCGACGACGGCCATCCGATCCGGCGGATCCCGGTCGGTGACGGCCCGCGCGGGCTGTGCATGTGGCCGCAGCCCGGCCGCTACCCCCTCGGCCACACCGGGATCACCCGGTGACCGCCGGACCGACGGCGACGACGACCTCGGCCCGCCGGACCGAGCAGCTGTTCCGCGTCGCCCTGGTCGTGAAGGGCATCGACGGGGCGGCGGAGCTGCTGGGCGCCGTCGCGCTGGTACTGGTGTCGGGGGACTGGCTGCACCGGGTCGTCGCGCAGATCCTCGCCCGCGACCTGATCGGTCCGCCGGACGGCACCCTGGCCCGGCACCTGACCGAGGGCGTCGACCGCTTCGCCGGCGGGGACCGCACCTTCGTCATCGTCTACCTCGGGCTGCACGGCGTGCTCAAGCTCGGCCTGGTCGCGGCGCTGCTGACCCGCTGGCGCCCCGCCTACCCGCCCGCGGTGGTGATCCTGGCGATGTTCGTCGTGTACGAGCTGGTCCACGCCTGGCACACGCACTCCGTCGTGCTGCCGTTCCTCGCCGCGCTCGACATCGCGATCATCGTGATGGTGATCCGGGAGTACCGGCTGCTCGGCCGGGAGGCCGCCGACTCAGGCGCCGGCCGCGACCGGTAGCCGCTCCAGGACCGCGCGCGCCGCGGCGCGACCGGCCCGGTCGGCGCCGATCGTGCTCGCCGACGGGCCGTAGCCGACCAGGTGCACCCGCGGGTCGGCGA
>NZ_WWFY01000629.1:0-5251 GCF_009864975.1 Pseudonocardia sp. SID8383 | reverse complement strand
GACCAGGTCCGCAAGGCCGCCGAGGAGCGCGCCCGGGCGGCCGAGGCCGCCCGCGCCGCGGGTGCCACCGGCGCGCTGCAGTCCGCCTCCGCGGGCGGTGCGGTGTCGATCGTGACCGGCCGGGTCACCTCGGGCTTCGGTTCCCGCTGGGGCACGAAGCACATGGGGCTCGACATCGCCGCCCCGATCGGCACCCCGATCCACGTACCGATCGCCGGCACCGTCATCAGCTCCGGCCCCGCCAGCGGGTTCGGGATGTGGGTCCGGGTCCGGCACGCCGACGGCACGGTCACCGTCTACGGCCACATCAACCGCTCGCTGGTCTCGGTCGGCCAGAAGGTGGCGGCGGGCCAGCAGATCGCCGAGGTCGGCAACCGCGGCCAGTCCACCGGCCCGCACCTGCACATCGAGGTCGTCGACCCGGGCGGCACCAAGATCAACCCGAAGCCGTGGCTCGACGCGAACGGGTTCCGCTACACCTGAGTCAGGAGTTCTGGACCGACTCCAGCGCACGGATCTTGTTCGTCGCGTCCAACGCGGCGACCTTGTACGCCTCCGACAGCGTCGGGTAGTTCAGGACGGTGTCGACGAGGTAGTCCACCGTCCCGCCACAGCCCATGATGGCCTGCCCGATGTGCACGAGGTCGGTGGCGTTCGTGCCGAACACGTGCACCCCGAGCAGCCGGTGGTCCTCGGGCGACACCAACAGCTTCAGCATGCCGTAGGAGTCGCCGACGATCGCGCCGCGCGCGAGCTCGCGGTAGCGCGACAGCCCGGTCTCGTACGGGATCGACGCCGCCGTCAGCTCGGCCTCGGTCCGCCCGCAGAACGAGATCTCCGGGATCGTGTAGATGCCGATCGGCTGCAGCTCGTGCAGCTCGCGGACGGGCTCGCCGAACAGGTGGTAGGCGGCGAGCCGGCCCTGGTCCATGCTCGTCGACGCCAGCGCCGGGAACCCGATCACGTCGCCGACCGCTGCGATGTGCTCGACCGAGGTCCGGTACTGCTCGTCGACCTCGATGCGCCCCCGGTCGTCGGCCCGGACACCGGCCGCGTCCAGGCCCAGCTCCTCGGTCATGCCCTGCCGGCCCGCCGAGTACATGACCATGTCGGCCGGGATCTTCTTCCCGCTGGCCAGGCTGGTCACCGTGCCGCGGCCGTTCACCTCGACCGAGGACACCTCCTCGCCGAACCGGAAGGTGACCGCGGAGTCGCGCAGGTGGAACTTCAGTGACTCCACGACCTCCGGGTCGCAGAACCCGAGCATCGAGTCCCGCTTCTCCACCACGGTCACCCGCGTGCCGAGCGCGGCGAACATCGAGGCGTACTCGATGCCGATCACCCCCGCGCCGACGACGACCATCGAGCCCGGCACCCGGCCCAGCTGCAGCACCTGGTCTGAGTCGACGACCCGCTCGCCGTCGAACGCGACGGTGTCCGGGCGGGCCGGGCGGGTCCCGGTCGCGACGACCACGTGCGAGGCGGTGACCTGGTTGTGGTCACCCCGCCCCGTCCCCTCGACGACGACGGTGTGCGGGTCGGTGAAGCGCGCCGTCCCGGTCAGGATGTCGACGTGGTTGCGCAGCAGCTGGCTGCGCACGATCTCGGTCTCGCGGCCGATCACGTGCCGGGTGCGGGCCAGCAGGTCGTCGATGGTGATCTCGGACTTGACCCGGTAGCTGGCGCCGTACATCTCGCGCTGGCTGAACCCGGACAGGTACAGCACCGCCTCGCGCAGCGTCTTCGACGGGATGGTGCCGGTGTTGACGCAGACCCCGCCCATCATGTGGCCGCGGTCGGCGATCGCCACCCGCTTCCCGAGCTTCGCCGCGGCGATCGCGGCCTTCTGCCCACCGGGACCGGAGCCGATCACCAGCAGGTCGTAGTCGTGGGCGGGTGACTCGTCGGCACTCACCCGCACAGCGTGGTGGCCGCCGCGCCGCGCGGCAACCACACCGGTGTGAACAGCGTGTCACGCGCGGTAGGAGCGTCTCCGTTCGTCGGCGAGGAAGTGCGCGGTCTCCCGGGTGGCGGTGTAGAGCGAGCGGTAGTGCGGGTGGAAGCGGTCGTAGACCTCGCGGGCCGCCGGGTCCGGCTCGACCGTGCGGGCGACCGGGTTCCAGTCGCGCAGCCGCGGCTCGGCCCCGGTCGCGACGGCGGCCAGCCACGCGTCGCCGAGCGCGGCGCCGACGGTCTGCTCCGGCACGTCCTGCGGGACCCCGGTCACGTCGGTGACGATCCGGGTCCACAGCCCGCCCTGCACCCCGCCGCCGACGGCGACCAGGCGCTTCGTGCCGCCGCCCGCGGACCGCATGACCTCCAGGTTGTGCCGGACGCCGTGCGCGATGCCCTCCAGCGCGGCCCGGTAGACCTCGCCGCGGGTGTGCCCGGTGGTCAGCCCGGCGAGCACGCCGCGGGCGTCCGGGTCGAACAGCGGGGTCCGCTCCCCGGCGAAGTAGGGGAGCAGCAGCAGCCCGCCGCTGCCCGGCGGCACCTCCGCGGCCTCGGCGACGAGCCCGGTGAACCCCTCCCCGGTGAGGTCGCGCAGCCAGTTCGTGATCGCCCCGGAGGTCGCCATCCCCGCGGCCAGGGTGAACGACCCCGGTACGGCCCCGCGGGTCGTCCACATCGCCGGGTGCGGGTGCGGGCGGTCGATGACCTCGATGAGGAACATCGTCGTCCCGTACATCACCATGACCTCCCCGGCGCCGGTGACGCCGGCGCTGGTGGCCTCGGCCCAGGCGTCGACGGTGCCGGCGGTGACCGGCAGCCCCTCCGGCAGCCCGGTCGCGGCGGCCGCCGCCGCGCTCACCCGCCCGGCGACCTCGGTCGGCCACAGCAGCCGGGGCAGCGTGATGCCCGGGGCGGTGCGCTCGGCCCAGTCGGGCGCCCAGTCCGCGGCGGCCAGGTCGTACATCGGGTCGCACTGGCTGGCCGAGTGGTGGTCGAGCACGTACTCGCCGGTGAGCCGGTGCACCAGGTAGGACGAGCACATCAGGAACATCTCGGTGCGGGCGAACACCTCCGGCTCGTGCCGGGCCAGCCACCGCCACTTCGGCCCCACCGCCTGCGAGGACAGCGGTGTCCCGGCCCGGGCCAGGATCGCGTCCTCGCCCAGCTCCGCGTTCAGCTCGTCGATCTCGGTGCCGGCGCGGGTGTCGACGCCGTAGAGGATCGCCGGGCGCAGCGGGCGGCCGTCGCCGTCGGCGGGGAGCAGGGTCGGCCCGATCCCCGACACCCCCAGGCCGGCGAGCTCGGCGCCGTCGTCGAGGGCGGGCAGCAGTTCCCGCACGACCGCGACGAAGTCACCCCACCAGACGGCCTCGGCGTCGTGCTCCACGTGGCCGGGCAGCGGCTGTGCGGTCTCGTGCGCCCGGTCGGCCCGGGCCAGCACCCGGCCGCGGGCGTCGACGAGGACGCCCTTCGAACCCGACGTACCGATGTCGACGCCCAGATACACGTGCATGGGACGTTCCTACCGTCCCCCGCCCGCGGTGCACACAGAACGGGTGCAGAACATTCGTGCAGGTCGACGCGCGCGGTGGGCCGGGGCGCCGCAGACTTCTCCGGTGCAGCTGCCCACACCCCACCCGGACACCGCGACCGACTGGGTGCGCGAGCACCTCGGTGACCTCTGCCGCGACGAGCCCGTCGCCTCCGGAGCGTTCCGGGGCGGGCAGACCGCGGCCGACGCCGCCGTCGCGGCGCTGGACCTGACCGGCTATGCGAAGCGGCGCAACGAGGTGCTGCCGGTGTCGCGGCGCGGTGCGACGGCGCTGTCGCCGTGGATCCGGCACGGGCTGGTCGACCTGCCGACCGCCTGGGACGCCGCCGCCGACGCCCCGCCGCGCGACCGCGCCAAGTTCCGCGACGAGCTGTGCTGGCAGGAGTACGCCCGCCACCTCTACGCCCGGCTCGGCACCCGCACCCGCTCCGCGTTGCGCGCGGCCCCGGCCCGCGCCGAACAGGGATGGGACGAGCCGTGGCCCGCCGAGATGGCCTGCGTCGACGCCTGCCTCACCGAGCTGCACACCGACGGCTGGCTGGTGAACCAGACCCGCATGTGGCTGTCCTCGCAGTGGACCGTGCGCGCCGGGCACGAGTGGGCGGGCGGGGAGAGCGAGTTCTTCGCCCACCTGCTCGACGGCTCGCGCGCGGCGAACCGGCTCGGCTGGCAGTGGACCGTCGGCGCCGGCACCGGCAAGCCCTACGGCTTCTCCCGCTGGCAGGTCCGCAAGCGCGCCCCGCAGCTGTGCGGGAGCTGCGCGCTGTCCGACGCCTGCCCGATCGAGCACTGGCCCGCCGATCCGCCGTCGCGCCCGGCCCCCGAGCACGACCCGCGGCTGCGCTCGGACCCCGACCCGGAGACGACCGGGGGGCCGGCAGCCCCGGTCTCCACCGGCGCCGAGCCGGAGGCGGTGTGGCTGACGGCGGAGTCGCTCGGCGACGCCGACCCCGCCCTCGACGCCCACCCGGAACTGCCCGCGGTGTTCGTGTTCGACGAGCCGCTGCTGCGCCGGCTGCGGCTGTCCGGCAAACGGCTGGTCTTCCTCGCGCAGACCCTCGCCGACCTGGGCGAACGCCGTGCCGTGCTGGTGCGCCGCGGCGTCGTCGCCGCCGAGCTCGACGGCACGCCCGTCGCGGTCACCCACGCCCCGGTCCCCGGGTTCGTCACGCGCTCCGCCGCCGTCCGCCCGGTCGTGGTGCACCCCTGGCCGTGGCTGTACCGCCCGCACGCCGGTCCGGTCACCTCGTTCACCGCGTGGCGCAGGCGACTGCCCCGGCGCGGGGGGAAACCATCCACGACACCCCCTCGGCAAGGGGTGTGAGGCGGGACCGTCCACAGCCGGTCGGGTGACGGCGTTCCGCACGTCCCGGCCCGCGACGACCGTGGCAGCATGACCGCCTGCCCTCAGCCCGACCCCCTCCCCGGCCCCGGCCCCGGCCCGTCGTCGGGGGCGGAGGACCTGCCCGCCACCGGGTGGCCCCCCGACACCGAGTCCGGTCCCGGTCTGCGGCTCGACCGGCCCGCCGAGCTGATCGCCGCGGTGCCGGTGCTGCTCGGCTTCCACCCCCGGGAGTCACTGGTGCTCGTCTCGGTCACCGGGCCGCACCTCCACGACCGGCTCGGGCTCACGGTGCGGGTCGACCTGCCGCGCTCGTCGGGGTCGGCCCGCCGGGTGTGCCGGGAGGCGGTCAGGGTGCTCGCCGGGGAACAGCCCGCCCGGGCACTGGCGCTCGTCGTGCGCGA
>NZ_WWFY01000628.1:0-9019 GCF_009864975.1 Pseudonocardia sp. SID8383 | reverse complement strand
TTGGTGCAGACGGACCACCCGCCGTGCCGTCCATCGGCTGGTGGTGACGACGGCGGCTGCCGCGTGCAGCGCCGCGCGCTCCCGGGCCCGGCGGTCCGCGACGACCGCCGCGGCGAGCCCGTGCTCGTCGCCCAGCGGCAGGTGCACCAGGACGACCACGCGTACCCGGCCGGTGTGACGGGCCAGGACCCCCGGCGCGGCGCAGGCGACGAGCCCGTCGAGCAGCACCGACCCGCCGTCCGGGACGCCCGTGAGCGCCGCGTCGAGCCGCTCGAGGGCGGCCCGGTCCGGGTCCGGCCAGCCGCCCACGACGGCGATCTCCCGCACGGGGCGGTCGAACGCGGCGCAGACACCGCGGTCGTAGCGGTTCCCGCCGCTCGGCGAACGCGGGTCGTCGATCCCGGCGGGGACGACGACGTGCACCGCACGCCCCGTGGTGCGGGGCGGTGCGGGAGCCGTCACAGGTCCCGCTCGTAGCTCGCCCACGCGACGTGCGACTCGTGCAGCGTCACCGTCACGCCGGTCAGCCCGCCGGCGTTGCCGCCGAGCTTCCCCGCGCCGATGCGGTCGGCGAGCCGGTCCGCGATCGCCCGGGCCAGGAACTCGGTGGTCGTGTTGACGCCCGCGAACTCGGGGTGGTCGTCGAGGTCGCGGTGGTTGAGGTCGGCGAGCGTCTCCGCGAGCTGCGCGGTGGCCAGCCCGATGTCGACAACGATCCCGTCCGGGTCCAGCTCAGGGCGCCGGAAGGTGGCGTCGACGAGGAAGGTCGCGCCGTGTCGCTGCTGCGCCGGTCCGAAGACCTCGCCGCGCAGGCTGTGCGCCACCATGACGTGGTCCCGGACGGTGATGCTGAACAATCGGTCCTCCTGCGTGCGGCGCCCCCTGAACCGGATGTCCAGATCAAAAGCGGGCAATGTTCATGAAACCACCATGCGGGCGACGCGGCGACCGAGCCGCGTCACGGGGTGGCCCGCGCTGGTCACGCGTATGCGCCCGGCTGCTGCGACCTGTCACCGGTGCTGCTCCGAGCGGATGAGGCGTGACACACCATCGTCACCTTTGAGGCAACTGTGTCTCAAGGGCTACTCTCGTGGCGCGATGCGGACACAGCAGCGTCCGAGTCGACCACTACGAGGAGGTAGCCGATGACCACCCACGAGACCCCGATGCCGTCCTGGTCCGAGACCCTGCGGGACGCCGGCCGGCGCACCGGGAACGTGCTCCGCGCGATCTGGGTGGGCATCGACACCTGGAGCGCCGTCACGCACGGCCGCGCCCCGGCCCGTCGCTGACGCCCGTCCCCCGGTGCGGCACGTCCGCGCCGGGGGACGCCGTCGTCCAGGACCGGTCCGCGTCCGGCGGCGCCAGCCGCGGGTGCAGCTGAGCCCAGGCCAGCAGCCCCAGCGCGGCGGCGACGGCGAACGTCCCCGCCGTCCCGATCCGGCCGGCCAGCCCCCCGGCGAGCGGTGAGCCCACCGTCTGGCCGACGCCCAGGGCGAGGCACGCCCACGTGACCGCGCGTGCGGGAGCGCCCGGGAGGATGTGTGCGGCCCACAGGATGCACAGCCCGGTCAGCCCGATGTAGCCGGCACCGAACAGGCCCGCCGAGACGACCGCACCGGCCAGGCCCGGCTCCGGCAGGGCGAGCAGGGCGATCCCGGCCGAGAACAGGGTCCAGACGACGAGCCCGACCGTTCGCAGCCCGTACCGCTGCGCCGCCCGTCCCACCGCGCCGCCGACCACACCGACCACACCGATCGCACACCAGGCGACGGTGCCGACGACCGGCCCGGCGCCGAGCTCGTCGAGCCGCGCGGTCGAGAAGGTCCAGTACGGCGCGCTGACCAGCCCCAGCAGCCCGGCGACGGCCAGCAGCGGCAGCACCCGGTCGTGCCCGCGCTGCGCGGGCGCCGCCTCGGGGACCCCCCGCGGCAGCGACCACGCGGCGGCAGCAGTGACGACGACCGCGACCAGACCGAACCCGAGCCAGACGGCCCGCCAGTCCCCCGGCAGCAGCGGCGTGAACGCGGTCAGCGCGAGCCCCGCCCCGGTGCCGGTGTTCGCCCAGGCCTGTGCCCGGGTGCGCGCGGCCGCACCGACCGTCTCGACGACGAGCTGCGCCACCCCGGGCGTCGCGATGCCGGCCCCGGCCCCCGCCACCACGATCGCGGCACCGAACACCACCACGCCGGGTGCGAGGGCCATGAGCAGCAGCCCCACCGTCGCGGAGACGGCGGCCGCGATCGTGGCGCCGCGCGCCGACCGCGCCGACAGCGCCGGAGCGGCGAGCAGCCCGAGGACGTAGCCGGCCGTGGAGAGCCCGCCGAGCACGCCGACCGCGGCCGGGGTCAGGCCGAACGTCTCGGTGAATCGAGGCACGAACAGTCCGTAGGCGTAGCGGGCGACGCCGTAGCAGAGCGCGATCACCCCGGCGCCGAGCAGCGCGGTGGTCCACCAGGGCCGGTCGGTGGCGGGTGCAGGTCCGGGCCGTTCACAGGTCGCCGTCATGCCGCTAGTGAACAGACCGGTATGTTTTTTTGCAACTCGCGCCGATTGACGGTGTTGTTTCTGCTGCTAAAGTCGGTCAACAGAACAGACCGTTCGGTTTGGTACAGGAGGATGTATGGCACGCACACGGCGCGGCGACGCCGGGGCGAAGGTGCTCGACGCCGCGTCCCGGCTCTTCTACCGGGACGGCATCAACGCGGTCGGGGTGGACACCGTCGCCGCCGAGGCGGGCGTCACCAAGACGGCCCTGTACACGAACTTCGGCTCGAAGGACCGGCTCGTCGTCGCCTACCTGCGGGACCGCGACCGCCGGTGGCAGTCCGACATCGACCGGATCACCGCCGACCACGCGTCGCCGCGGGACCGGATCCTCGCCGTGTTCGACGCCTACGAGACCTGGCAGTCCCGGGAGGGCTTCCGCGGCTGCGCGTTCCTCAACGCGGCCTCCGAGCTGCCGCGCCTCGACCACCCGGCCCGCGAGGTCGTCCGGCACCACAAGACCGCGTTGCGCAGCTACCTGCAGGCCCAGGTCGAGCGGCTGGGGACGGCCGAGCCGGCCCCGGCGCTCGCCGGGGCCCTGATGATCCTTCTGGAGGGGGCTGCTGCGATGGCGGTGGTCGAGCGCGGGACGGGGCCGATCCGCGCGGCCCGGGAGGTCGCCGACGGACTGCTCCCGGCGCCCTGAACGGTCACACCGGGACGGGTCCGTGCGGGTGCTGGTCGTCGACGACGAGCCGGTGCGCGTGGGTCCACCCGTGCACCGACGGGCTGGCGGTGACGACATGGGCGTGGTCGGCGTCGTGGTCGTGGCGGTGCCGCACGAGGTCGGCGCCGGCCGTCGGCCAGACCGTGACCGCCACCCCGAGCGCGACGACGGCGAGCGCGGCGAGGACCGACCAGGTGACCGTCCAGCCGGCCGAGACCGCCAGCCAGCCGGTGAGCGGGTAGGTGACCAGCCAGCAGGCGTGCGAGAGCGAGAACTGCGCGCTGAACAGGGCCGGCCGCTGACCGGGCCCGGCCGAGGTGCGCAGCAGGCGACCGGTGTTGACCATGATCCACCCCGGGCCGAAGCCGACCAGCGCCCACGCGAGTGCCGCGGTCGTCCACGACGGTGCGGCCGCCAGCAGCAGGGTCGCGCCGGCCGCCAGGCAGGAGACCGCCGCGCCGGCCAGCATCACCGTCCGGACCGGAAGCCGCCGGGCGGCCCACGGGGAGGCCAGCGCCGCCACGGCCGTCCCCGCGCCGGACACCGCGAGCAGCAGCCCGACATCGGCTTCGGTGCCCCCGAGGAGGTCGCGGACGACGTTCACCGTCGTCACCAGCGACACCACCCCCACCGCGGCGACGACGGCGTCCAGCGCCAGCAGCCCCCGCAGCTGCGGGACCGCCCGGAACAGCCGGACCCCGAGCAGCAGCCGGGTCGCGAAGCCGCCCTGCGCGCGGCCCGCGACCGGCGGGACGGCCGTCGACGCCACGAGGACCGCGGAGAACACGAACCCGGCACAGGTGCCGACGAACAGCGTCGAGTAGCTCATCACCGCGACGGCCGCCGCGGCCAGCAGCGGGCTCAGCACCGTCTCCGCGCTGCTCGCGAGCTGCGAGGCCGACAGCGCCCCGGCGTAGTCCCGCTCGTCGGGCACGACGTCGGGGACGACCGACTGGAACACGGGGGTGAACGTCGCCGAGGCGACCTGGAGCACCGCGACCAGGACGAACACCTGCCAGATCCCGGTCACCCAGGGCAGGACGAGCACGACCGTCGCGCGGACGGCGTCCGCACCGACCATCAGCATCCGTCGCGGGACCCGGTCGGCGACCGCGCCGACGACCGGCCCGACGACGACATAGGCCACCATCTTGATCGTCAGCGCCGAGCCGAGGACGAGCGCGGCCCGCTCGCCGGCCAGGTCGTAGGCGAGCAGCCCGAGCGCGACCGTCGTGAGACCGGTCCCGGCCAGGGCGACGACCTGGGCCGTGAACAGACGGCGGAACCGCGTGTTCCGGAACAGCGATCGCACTGGCCCTCCCCTGTCGACTGCGGGGACCGTAGAACGATTTCCCGATCGCCCCAACGGATCAGTTGCCAGACGGGAGCAGCAGCCTGCCGGCGTGAACTGCGAGGTGGCGGCGGCATCGTCCCCGTTCCACGAATCCGCAGGTCAACGCGGCCCGTGGCACCGTTCCGGCTGCGAGGAGGTCGCTGTCGCCGTGCACTCGCAGAAGCCTTCCGGTGTCGTAGTGGGCGACGTCACGGCGACGATTCCCGGATTCCGTGCGGAACGGCGGATCCGCCGTTCCGCGGCGCGGCGGGCGGCACCGGCGGTCCGGCGGGGAGGCGTCCGGGTAGGCTCCCCTCAGGCCCTCGTAGCTCAGGGGATAGAGCACCGCTCTCCTAAAGCGGGTGCCGCAGGTTCGAATCCTGCCGGGGGCACGCAGGTCAGAGGCACAACGACGATCCTCCGACCGAATCGCGTGGAGCCATACGTGGCGCGAGTTGCCGCTACGCTCGCACCATGGCGCGACCTCGAGGCGCACGACAGCGGCAGCGTGGAGAGATCCAGACGCTCCCGAGCGGGTCGCTGCGCGTGCGCGTGTACGCCGGCATAGACGCGCTGAGCGGCAAACGGAACTACCTCGTGGAGACTGTCCCCGCCGGGCCCAAGGCCGCGGCGGAGGCCGAGAAGGTCCGCACTCGGTTCGTCCACCAGGTCGACGAGCAGCGCAACCCGCGCACGAAGGCGACGGTCAGCCAGCTCATGGACCGCTACCTGGAGCTCCTCGACGTCGAGGAGACGACCTGGCAGCGCTACGAACAGACGATCCGATGCCACATCCGCCCACTGCTCGGCCATCTCCCGGTCGCACGGCTCGACGGGGAGACCCTCGACAGCTACCAGGCGATTCTCCGCCGGTGCCGAGAGCACTGCGACGGCCGTAGAGTCGTGCAGCACGCTGTGGACGGCCCACACGAGTGCACCGGGAAGTGCCGGCCACACGTGTGCAAGCCGCTCGCGACGTCGTCGATCCGGAAGGTGCACTACTGCCTCAGCGGCGCGCTCGGTCGTGCCGTCCGGTGGCGCTGGATCACTGTGAACCCGCTCGACCAGGCCGAGCCGCCGCGTGGCGCCCGCAGCGAGCCGGACCCGCCGACATCGGATCAGGCCGCGACGATCCTCAACGCCGCGTTCGACGAAGCGTGGTGGGGGACGTTCCTGTGGCTCGCCATGACGACCGGCGCGCGGCGGGGCGAGCTGTGCGCATTGCGCTGGGACCGGGTCGACCTCGATCGGGCCGTCGCCACGCTCCGGACCAGCATCGCACAACACAACACGAAGACGTGGGAGAAGGGCACCAAGACCCACCAGCAGCGGCGGATCGCGCTCGACGCCGACACCGTCGCCCTCATACGTGCCTATCGGGCGCAGTGCGAGGCCGACGCAGCAGCCCTGGGGATCTCGCTGACCACCGATGCTCGCGTCTTCTCGGACGCGGTGGACGGAACCACCTGGCGCCGGCCATCGTCGGTCTCGAACCGCTACGTCCGCATGTGCGCGAGGCTCGGCTGGGACATGCACCTGCATCAGCTCCGGCACTACTCGGCGACGGAGCTCATCACGTCAGGCGTCGACGTCCGGACGGTCGCCGGACGGCTTGGCCACGGAGGGGGCGGTTCCACCACGCTGAGGGCGTACACGGCGTGGGTCGCCGAGGCAGACCAGCGGGCGATGAAGACCGGCGTCCGGATGCCCATGCTCCCGTCGAGCCTCCAACCAGACAGCAAGGCAACACCCTCTCCAGCCGATACTGGGCCGGCCGACGCGGCGGGGAGCCCGTACCAGCAGATCGCCGCCGATCTTCGAGGCGCGATCGTCTGCGGGGCTCTCCGGCCCGGGGACGTACTCCCGACTGTGATCGAGCTGCGGGAGCGCTACGACGTCTCTGCAGGTACGGCGAACCGGGCCGTTGCCCTGCTGCGAGAGGCCGGACTCGTCGAAGTCGGCCGCGGGCGACGAGCCCGGGTCGTCCATGAGCTTCGTGTCCCGGAGAGCCGCGAACGCCGGCCAGCTCTTCGTCAGAGCGGCCGGTCGACACGACGGTAGGCGTCCGTCTACATCTGCGCTTGGTCCGGCAGCGAAGTCCGTTTCGTGACCAGTTGTGTGAACGCGCTCCCGAACTATCCGACCGAGTCGTTCGGCGGCTGGGTCGCGTCCAGCGCGATGTCGAACGCGATGCCGGCCAGCCGGGCCACACGGTCCGGTGTCGTGCTGCGCACCTGGCGCTCACGCATCAGGAAGTCGCGCATATTGGACCGGCGAAGACCCGCGTGCTGCTTTAGGTCCAGCGCATCGAGCACAGTCGGCTCGCCGAAGTCCGTCCCCTCCAGGACCTCGAGTTCGACGCCGTCCACCACCTCGAGCTCGGCCACATCATCGCCTTGTAGGAGCTGGGCCTCATGAGCCCGCTGGCGGAGCGCGGTCAGAGTGATCGGGTTGACCGGGAACCCTTCAGTCAGCACGAGAACAGGGAAGTAGCGACGGGAGCCACCGATTGGACGTCCGGTCAGGCCGGACTCGCGATGTTGCAGGGCATCGATCGTCTGATTGAGCTGCTCGACCTTCCCGATGAGCTTGCTCAGAACGTCTTCCAAGCGCTCCGCCGAGGTTCCGGCCACAGTCTCCCGATTCAGCTGGGAGGATGTCACCTCGAATAACGCCCACCGGCGACCGTCGTCGACGGTCAGGTCACATGTCCGCTGGCCGCCCGTCGGGTTGAGAGCATGGCGGATCTGCTCCTCGTCGAACACCCGAAGACCGTGACGACGACTCTGCTGCTGCAGCGTCTCGCGCACGTACACCTCCCCGAGATGCCCGAGGCAGGAGCGGACGGCGTCCGCCCGCTTCCTCGCAGCCCGATCAGCTCCGAGCCCGTCCGCGACATCAAAGAACGGGAGCCACCCGAAGAACCGCTGCAGAACCAGGCGGGGCCGGACGACGACCATGTGATCGCCGCAGTCGACGACGGGGAACCGCTCGAGGTGGCTGAACTCCCACGTCGGAGCAGCGTTGATGCTCCGGGCCCAGACTCGGAGCTCGGCGGTGCCGCGCATTACGAGGCCCAGCACCCGCTCCGCGGCACCGTTCCGGAGACGCAGTCCCGTCAGATGGTCTCGTCGGATCACCGGCTGTCTCATCAAGCTCGCGGCGTACAGGGCCATACCAACGGCCACGAACTCGTCGACTGAGACCCCGACGGATTGCTCGAACGTCGCCTCCAGGTCCACCACACGCGGGTCGCTCGCGAGCTCGGCCGGGAACTGCTTCCACCGCCGGACGAACTTAGCCATCGTGTGCCGGATGTCCATCTCGCTATGAAAGTGGTGGGTGGCCACGATCTCCCGCTCGATCACCCCAGGCGGACCGGTGCCGATGACCGCATCAAGGTCGGACCCGCCGAGCAGTTCAAGGTCGTCGGCAGTCCCGAGCATCGCGGCCACGACGTTCCCGCTCGCCACTCCTGACAGCCGACAGTCCCCGCTGAAACGGGCCGCGTGTTTCAGCAGAACAAGCAGTACGTGCGGAGCGACTAGCCTTCGTTCGCCTCCGGCGGTGAGACTGCGGATCCGCCTCCAGGCCTGCGGCTGGAAGGCGTCCTCGAGCGCGCCGTCGACCTGCTCGGGCGAGGAGCCACGATCGACCAGACGGAGAAGGCGGGAACAGGCTCCCAGGACCTCGGTCAGCTCCAAACGACGAAGGTGCATGACGACGAGCCCAGGCGGAATCGGCTGGCCGAAGACCTGCGCCCCGGTCAGGTAGGTCGCGATGGAGTCAATAGGAGCGGGCGAGCGGAGGTATTCCATCGGGACGACAAGCCCACTCGAGCGGATCCCGTAGGTGACGCCGAGGCGCGGTACGGCCTCGCCCGGTTCGTACCGTGCCCCCTCGGTCCCGACGGTCAGGAACGCACCGTCGACGCCGGGCGGGAGACCGGTAATGGTCTCCCCCGGCCGCGGGGGACGGCGGATGGGCACCATCCGATGATGGCAGGTCGCCGCGACCGACCTCCGGAGCGCTACATGCGATCCGCTCGGGGTTCGATCACCATCGCCGGCCATCCGCAACTGTCGGGGCCGTCGGCTCCACAGTGCACGACATCCTTGTCCCGGGTCAGGCGTGTAGTGCATCTCCACGGCATCCGCACGGCGATCAACAACGGCGCGCCGGTCTAGCCCCGGTGATTCACGGAGCTGTCGGTTGATCTTGTGATCGAGCAGATTGATCTTCGCTGGGTCAGTTCGGGTGGGCGGGCATGGCGAACGGGCCGGCCTGCTGTTCTGCCGGTGGCTCCCGCCGCTCGTCGTGTCGGGGTGGAAGGTCAACCAGCCGGGATGGGCAGTGTCGCGAGCCGGGTGAACGCGGCGGCGAGGTCGCGGGCCCAGGGCCAGGAACGCTGGATGCGTAGCCATAGTCGGCGTTGTCCGCGGGTGAGGCGGGCGGCGACGTGCAGGAGTCGG
>NZ_WWFY01000627.1:0-5607 GCF_009864975.1 Pseudonocardia sp. SID8383 | reverse complement strand
GCCCCGCAGCGCACCCGGCGGGTCGAACGGCTCCCCGGCCCGGCCGTCGCCGTCCACGGGGCGCAGGGAGAGCCGGCCGCCGTCGACCCGCACCAGCACCCGGCGGCCACCGAAGACCGGGCGGACCGTCCAGCCGTCCCCGGTGGGCAGCCGGTCGGCGGGGCGGGGGACGGCCAGGACGACGTCGTGGGGGAGCGGCTCACCCCCGGCGTCCATGTCGTCGGGCTGGTCCCGGGTGCGGCGCAGCAGCCAGTTGTCCTTCCGCCCGCCGGAGCTGCGGTGCAGCAGCACGAAGCGGCCGCGGACGCGCCCGCCGTGCAGGACGAACGCGATCTCGCGGTCGTTCCACTTCTCGGTGTCGTAGCGGCCGTGGTCCCAGATCGCCATCCCACCGCCGCCGTACTCGCCGCGCGGGATCTCCCCGGAGAACTCCAGGTACTCCAGCGGATGGTCCTCGGTCCGCACGGCCATCCGGACGGTCTCGGAGTCCTCCGGTAGTCCCTTGGGGACCGCCCACGACGCCAGGACGCCGTCGCGTTCGAGCCGCAGGTCCCAGTGCAGCGCCGTCGCATGGTGCTCCTGGACGACGAACCGGTCGCCGACGGTGCCCGGCGGCCCGGCGTCGTGCTCGGGCACCGGCTCGGGCGTGCGCCGCGCGTCGCGCCGGCGGCGGTACTCGTCCAGGGGCACAGCGGCAGCGTAGTGACCGGCACCGACACCGACCGGGTCACCGTTATGACAGTTCCGATGGGGCGGGGACGGCTCGACGTGCGGGGAGTGCCGGTCGAAGATACGTTCGACCCATGGCCAACGACCACAGCACCGACGCCGTCGACCCCGGGACGGCCGAGAAGGACCCCGCGGACTGGACGACCGGCGACGAGCCGATGACCGGCCCGCAGCGTTCCTACCTGGAGACGCTGCTGCAGCAGGCCGGGCAGGACGCCCCGGAGAACCTCGACGCGATGACCAAGGCCGAGGCCTCGAAGCGGATCGACGAGCTGCAGGACGCGACCGGCCGCGGGAACTGAGCCCGCGCACGCCACGGCGTCACGGTCGCGCGCCGGCGACCGTCGCCGTCGGCGCGCCCCTCGCCGCCACGGCAGCGGTCACACCTGGGCCATGCCGCCGTCCACGCAGAGTTCGGCACCGGTCATGAAGGTGCTGTCGTCCGAGGCGAGGAACAGGGCCGCACCGGCGAGCTCCTCGGGCCGGCCGAGGCGGCCCAGCGGGACGTGCGTCGCCATCCGGGCGCGCAGCGCGGTGGGGTCCTCGCCGAAGTACCCGGCCTGTCCGTCGATGATGGAGGTGTCGAAGGGGCCCGGGGTCAGTACGTTGACGCGCAGACCGCGACCGCCGAACTCGGCGGCCCACACGCGCGCGTAGGACCGCACCGCCGCTTTCGCGGCGCTGTAGGTCGTCGACCCGGGAAGACCCTTGGTGCTCTGGATCGACCCGACGAGGACGATCGATCCGCCGACCGGCATGAGAGGCAGCATCGTCTGGACGGTGAACATCGTCCCGCGCGCGTTGATGTCGAAGGTGCGGTCGAAGTGGTCCTCGGTGACCTCGCCGAGGTCGGCTCGCTCGATCATGCCCGCATTGGCGACGAGGGCGTCGAGGCGTCCGGCCTCCCGGCGGATGGTCTCGGCGAGATCCGCGAGGTCGGCGGCCGATGTGGAGTCCGCGGGAACCGCCGTGACCTTGCCGGCGATCGACGCGGCCGCGTCGTCGAGTACGTCCTTCCGGCGACCCGTGATGAACACGTGGGCACCCTCGGCCGCGAATCGCGCGGCGATGGCATGACCCAGCCCCGCCCCTCCGCCGGTGACGAGGGCGACCTTGTTGTCGAGACGCATTCCGGTTCCTTCTCCGTTAGACCGAGCAGTAGACACGGACCGAACGGTGACACCGGCATTGCCATAGGCACAATTGGCCTGTCACTATGTTTGCCATAGAGAGTGTCTATCGAGGTGGTACGGCGTGAACCTGCGGCAGTACGAGTACGCGTTGACCGTGGCCGAGGAGGGCAGCATCACCGCCGCCGCCGAACGGCTGGGCGTGGCCCAGCCGTCGCTGTCCCAGCAGATCGGCACCCTGGAGAAGCAGGTCGGGGTGCGCCTGTTCACACGCACCCCGCAGGGTATGAGTCCGACCGTGGCGGGGCGGGCGTTCCTGGCCGAGGCGGAGGTCGCCACGACGGCCTCCCGGCGGGCCTTCATCGCCGCCCGGGCTGCCGGCGGTGATCTGTCGGGCGAGCTCGTGATCGCCGTCTATCTGGGGTTCGGGGCTCGTCAACTTCCTCGCGCGCTCGGCGAGCTGCGCCGCCGGCATCCGCGCCTGCAGGTCACCATCCACGAGGAACCCGACCCGGCGGAGATGGAGCGACTCGCCCGCCAGGGCACCCTCGACATGGTCCTGGTGCACGAGATCCCGCCGGGCTGCCTGTTCGACGTGCGGGAGCTGGGAGAGGAGTCCTACGTCGCCGTGCTGCCCCCGGACCATCCGTTGCTGCGACGCGCCGAGCCGATCGCCCTCGACGACCTCGTGGGTGAGGGATGGGTGCGTTTCCGCCGTGCCAGCAAGCTCGACGAGTACCTGACCGGTCTGTTCGCCGACCACGGGCCGGCCCCGCGAACTGTCGGCCGGGCCTCACAGATCTCGACCGCGGTCAGACTCGTCGCAGAAGGTCTGGGGGTCACGGTGGTGCCGTTCTCCGCGGTACCCGACGGCTGGGAGCACCTGACGCGGCCGCTCCGGCCGGCCCTGTCGGAGCCGGTGCTCGCCGGCGTGCGACGCGCCCCGGGCGGAGCGGAGACGGCGTTGCTCGACCAGCTGATGCAGCAGGACTGGGGGACGAACGGTTCACGCGGCGCCGGACGCACTGATCCGTTGAGCCGATAATGCACGTTATGACAGTTCGGCCGTTGCGGGCCTGCCCACCGGAGACGACCGTTCTACCCCCGTACGGCGTCATGCCGCAAGGATCACCCGGCCCCGGTGCCTCCGAGACCTCCCGGCGTCCTAGGTTGGACGCGTGAAGGTCCTGTTGCTGGAAAACATCCACCCCGGCGCCGCCGAGGCGTTCCGACGCGACGGCTTCGAGGTCGAGACCCGACCCGGGTCGCTCGGCGGCGACGAACTGCACGACGCGCTCGCCGGTGTGCAGCTGCTCGGCATCCGCTCCAACACCACGATCACCGCCGAGGTGCTCGACGCTGCCAAGGACCTGCTGGCCGTCGGCTGCTTCTGCATCGGCACCAACCAGGTCGACCTCACCGCGGCGGCCGAGCGCGGCATCGCCGTGTTCAACGCGCCGTACTCGAACACGCGCAGCGTCGTCGAGCTGGTCATCGGTGAGATCGTGGTCCTGGCGCGGCGGCTGACCGAGAAGACCCAGCGGATGCACGAGGGCGTCTGGGACAAGTCCGCCAAGGGCGCGCACGAGTTCCGCGGCCGCACCCTGGGCATCGTCGGCTACGGCAACATCGGCACCCAGCTCTCCAACATGGCCGAGGCCATCGGGCTGCAGGTCGTGTTCTACGACACCGCCGACCGGCTCGCCCACGGCAACGCACGGCGGATGCCGAGCCTGGACGCGCTGTTGGCCGAGTCCGACGTCGTCTCCATCCACGTCGACGGCCGCCCCGGCAACGCCGGCCTCTTCGGCGCCGAGCAGTTCGCCCGGATGAAGCCCCGCTCGATGTTCATCAACGCCTCGCGCGGCATGGTCACCGACGAGCACGCCCTGCGGGAGAACATCCTGTCCGGGCACCTCGCGGGCGCCGCCGTCGACGTGTTCCCGGTCGAGCCCAAGGCCCAGGGCGACGAGTTCGACTCACCGCTGCGCGGCCTGGACAACGTCATCCTGACCCCGCACATCGGCGGGTCGACCCAGGAGGCGCAGGAGGGCATCGGCACCTTCGTCTCGCGCAAGCTGCTCGACTTCGTGCAGCTCGGCGCCACTCCCCTGTCGGTGAACCTGCCGAACGTGGGCGCCCTGAACCCGCCCGGGGTGTTCCGGACCGCCTACCTGCACACCAGCACCCCCGGTGTGCTCGCCGACATCAACCGGCTGCTGGCCGACGCCGGCGTCAACGTCGTCGGGCAGTCGTTGTCCACCGGCGGCGACCTCGGCTACGTGCTGACCGACACCGACCAGGTCCTGCCCGAGGACGTGCTCTCGGCGCTCCGCCGGGCCGCCCAGACCGTCTGGCTGCGGTCCTACCGGCTCTGAGCGCTCAGGCGCAGGCGTTCGCGCCGTACTCCTCGACGTCGGAGGGGTGCATCGGGCCGTGCACCCCGTGGAAGACGACGAACTCGACGCCGGTCGGGCGGTGGAACAGCCCGCCCGTCCGGCGCCGGTACACCAGCGGCGCGCAGCGGTACCCGAACAGCGCGCGCGCCCACCCCTCGGCCTCGCCGCGCGCCAACGGCTCCGACCCGGTGACGGCGAGCTCCCAGATCCCCACGCCGGTCGCCGGGGAGCTCCGGTCCGGTGCGGTCGAGGCCACCAGTGCCAGTTCGCCGGTCCCCCGCATCGCCGGGACGACGGTCCGCGCGCGGTGCCAGTCGGCCACCGGGTGCGGGTACGGGTAGGTCAGCAGAGCCTCGCGCAGCGCCGTCACGGGTCCCCCGTGCTGCTCGTGGATCAGCTGCGCCAGGTCCACCGACCGCTTGCGGCGCAGGTCGGCGTTGACCAGACCGGCTTCGACCGTCATCCCCGTGGCCTCATTTCCGTCCCCGCGTCCCGGGACGGACCTCCGGCGCTGAGGCGGCGCGGTGGGGCCCGACGCCCGGGTGGGAGGACCCTCGAACGGTCCGGCGTCGGCACCGTGTTCTACGGCTCGTAGAGCATTCTAGATCACGTCCGGCATCCGGGCGAGAGCGGGATCACATGATCGTCGGATCACACGAGGCGTCGGTAGTGCACGCTCAGCGGATCGACCGGGTGGTCGGCGAACGGCGGGCAGACGGCGAACCTGGGCCCTCCCCCGGCGGGCACGGCCCGAGAATTGCTCGAATACCGCGCCGACCCATTCGGCACGCTCCTATCGTCGGTACATCGCACTTTCACCGGCGGCGGGTGGCCGCGTACCGACCGGCGAGGAGAACACCGTGGGCGCAGTCGTCGCAGTACTGCTGGTCATTGTCCTGATCGGCCTCGCCGTCCTGATCGGAACGCTGCGTGAGGTGCGTCCGACCAGGCCGAGTGTGGTCCGGGCGCGGGACTTCCGCCGTTCCGCCCGGCCGGGCGCCCACGATTAGGAGAACCTCCGTCGTTATGCTTCCGGTGACCCCGGGTGAATCCGGGGCGGCGAACCGGGAGGAACTGCAGTGGCGAAGGTCGAGACGATCCGGCTGGTCGACGACATCACCGGCGGCGACGCCGACGAGACCGTCGATTTCGGGCTCGACGGCCGCCGGTTCGAGATCGACCTGACCGCGGACAACGCCGCGGCGCTGCGGGACGCGCTCGCCCCGTTCGTCGGGGTCGCGCGTACCGCGGGGTCCCCGCGCACCGGACGCAACGCGGGCGTGTCCGCGCCGTCGGCCGGGCGCAGCGGTGCGGACGGCTCGGACGCCGCGACCCGCGAGCACAACCGC
>NZ_WWFY01000626.1:0-9915 GCF_009864975.1 Pseudonocardia sp. SID8383 | reverse complement strand
GCGGGCGGCGCGCACGCCGGTGCGCTGGCCGTCGGGCTGGAGGTGGCCGCGCTGCTCGCGGCCCTGCCGCACCTCACCGAGGCCGAGCACGCGGTGTCGGTGTCCACCGCGGTCACGCTGTCCGCGCAGGCCCGGCGGGGCCGGGAGGTCGCGTTTCGCGGAACGCTCGACCGGCGCACCGGCCGGTCCGCGTTCACCTCGGTGACGGCCGTCTGCGACGGCGTCGTGGTCGCCCGGGCCCAGGTCGTGAAGGCCGTCGTCGGCCTTCAGCCGGGGTAGGCGGCGTCGAAGAACGCCAGCTCCAGGTCCACCGCGCGCACGAACAGCGCCGCGACCCGCTCCCGGTGGGTGGGGTCGAGGCGGTCGGCGGCGCGGTCGAGCTCGTCGCGCAGGAACGCGACCCACTCCTCGAACTCGACGCCGCGGTGCAGCTCGATCCACTCGCGGGAGATCCGGTCGTCGGGGGTGGTGGCGCCCGGCCGTGTCGCCCAGTCCAGGTACAGCCACTCGGCGACGACCAGCACGGCCAGCGTCTCGGCGTACCCGGCGTCGCGTGCCTCGTCCATCAGGTCGACGAACCCGACGGTCGGCGCGGTCCGCTCCGGCTCGGTGTGCCCGTCCAGCTCACCGAGCGAGCGCTCGAAGTAGTCGTTCTCCGGGCCCGCGACCAGCCCCAGCTGACGGGCCAGCCGGACCCGCGGGCCGGGCCGGTCGGCCGTCGCGACGGCGGCGCCGAGCAGCGCGAGGAACGAGTCGACGAACTGCAGGTCCTGCTCCAGGTAGTGCCGCAGCACGCCGCGGTCCAGGCTGCCGGACCACAGCTCGTCGACGAACCGGTGTCCGACCGCCGCGTCCCAGGTCGCGGCCGTCGACTCGCGCAGCTGCACGCTGAATCCCATGTCGCCCAGGCTAGGCGCAGCCCCCGGACGCGGCCCGGGCTGTGACAACGGACGACGCCCGGGTGACCATTGCGCAACGCACCGGCCACCGCCCGCTGTGGCACCGAGCAGGGGAGGCGCCATGACGGAGACCGCGAACCGGACGGAGGCCGGTGGCGAGCTGAAGGCGGGGCTGCGCGACCGGCACGTCACGATGATCAGCATCGCCGGGGTGATCGGCGCCGGGCTGTTCATCGGCTCCGGCAGCGCGATCGCCACCGCGGGCCCCGCGGTGCTGCTGGCCTACCTCTTCGCCGGGACGCTGGTCGTGCTGGTGATGCGGATGCTCGGCGAGATGGCGGCCGCGCAGCCGGACTCCGGCTCGTTCTCCACCTACGCCGACCGGGCGATCGGGCCGTGGGCCGGGTTCACCGTCGGCTGGCTGTACTGGTGGTTCTGGGTCCTCGTGATCCCGGTGGAGGCCACCGCGGCCGCGGTCATCCTCAACTCGTGGCTGCCGGGGGTGCCGCAGTGGGGCTGGGCGCTGGCCGTCACCGTGCTGCTGACGGTGACCAACCTGTTCTCCGTCGCCAACTACGGCGAGTTCGAGTTCTGGTTCGCCCTCCTCAAGGTGGTCGCGATCATCGCGTTCATCGTCGTCGGGGTGCTCGCGGTGCTGGGCCTGCTGCCCGGCTTCGTCGGCGACGACTCGTCGGTGTCGGGGCTGTCCCGGCTGGTGTCCGAGGGCGGGTTCCTGCCGAACGGGCCGGGCGCGGTGGTCGCCGCGGTGCTGGTGACGATGTTCAGCTTCATGGGCACCGAGATCGTCACGATCGCGGCTGCGGAATCCGGCGACCCGGCCCGCGGGATCGGCCGGGCCACCCGCTCGGTGATCTGGCGGATCGCGGTGTTCTACCTGGCCTCGATCCTGCTCGTCGTCGCGATCGTCCCGTGGAACGACCCGCGGCTGCCCGAGGTCGGCTCCTACCAGGCGGCCCTGGAGGCGCTGGGCGTCCCGTCGGCCAAGCTGATCGTCGACGTCGTGGTGCTCGTCGCCGTCGCCAGCTGCCTGAACTCGGCGCTGTACACGGCGTCGCGGATGCTGTTCTCCCTCGGTCGCCGCGGGCAGGCCCCGGACCTGGTCAACCGGACCACCGGGCAGGGTGTGCCGCGGTTCGCGGTGCTCGGGTCGACGCTGGTCGGATTCGTCGCGGTGATCGCGAACTACGCCTTCCCAGAGGAGGTCTTCGCCGCGCTGCTCGCGACCTCCGGCGCGATCGCGCTGCTGGTCTACCTGGTCATCGCGGTGTCCCAGCTGCGGATGCGCCGGGTGCTGGAGCGCGACGGCGTCGCGATGCCGGTGCGGATGTGGGGCTACCCGGTGCTCACCTGGTCGGTGATCGTCGTGATCCCGGTGGTGCTCGTCTACATGGCCACCCGCGAGGGCTCGCGCTTCGAGCTGGGCATGACCGCGCTCATCGCGGCCGGCGTCGTGGGTGTCGGCGTGCTGCTCACCCGGCGTCGCGCGCGGGCCGTCGTGCGGTGACCCACGGCGCTCGCCTACGGTGATCACGCGCGAGGGGGTGGGGCGATGACGGCGCGAGCACTGGTCCGCGACGGGACCATGCCGCTGTGGCAGCAGCTGCTCGCGGACCTGCGCCGCCGGCTGTCCGACGGCGAGTTCGACGAGGCCCTGCCCGGCGAGTTCGCGCTGGCCGCCGACTACGGGGTCAGCAGGCACACCGTGCGTGAGGCGCTGCGCCGGCTGCGGGAGGACGGCGCCGTCGTCGCCGGGCGGGGGCGGGTCGCCCGCCCGACCGTGCGCTCGGAGATCGAGCAGCCGCTCGACGAGCCGTACTCGCTCTACGTGGCGGTCGAGTCCGCCGGGCGCACCCAGCGCAGCGTGGTGCGGACCTTCGAGGTCCGCGCCGACGGCGTGGTCGCGGCCCGGATGGGGCTGGAGGAGTCCACGCCGCTGGTGCACCTGGAGCGGCTGCGTCTCGCCGACGCCGAGCCGCTCGCCGTCGACCGGGTGTGGCTGCCCGAGGAGCTGGCGGCGCCGCTGCTCGACGTCGACTTCACCCACACCGGCATCTACCCCGAGTACCGGCGTCGCTGCGGGATCCGCGTCGACGGCGGCATGGAGAACATCCGGGCCGTGCTGCCCGGGCGCGGCGAGCGGGAGCTGCTCGGCATCGACGAGGGCGTCGCCGCCCTGTCGATCGAGCGGCTCGGCCTGTCCGCCGGGCGGCCCGTGGAGTGGCGACACACCCTGGTCCGCGGCGACCGGTTCTCGGTCACCGCCCGGTTCTCGTCCCGCTCGGGTTACCGGGTGGACCTCAACGAGCCCGGCTGAGGCGGGCTCAGGCCGGGACCGAGACGCCGATCCCGCCGCGGGTGTCCGCGCCGTAGCGGGCGATCTCGGCCGCGATGTCGAGCGGCTCGATGCGCATGTCGTGGTCGTCGCCGTCGATCAGGGCCGCCGGGACCAGCCAGCACACCTCGAACTCCAGACCGTCGGGGTCCTTCGCGTAGAGCGCCTTGGTCGTGCCGTGGTCCGAGGCGCCGACCAGCGCCCCGGCCGCCTGCAGCCGCTCGCCGATCCGGGCGAGCTCGCCGAGGGTGTCGACCTCCCACGCCAGGTGGTAGAGCCCGACGGTGCCGCGGCCCGCCTGCGAGGCCCCGGCCTGCGCGCCGATCCCGAACAGGGCGAGGTCGTGGTCGTTGGTCGAGCCCTCGGCCTGCAGGAACGCACCGCGCCCGCCCGGGAGCTCGACGACCGGGCGGAAGCCGAGGGTGTCGCGGTAGAAGCCGACGCTGCGCGCGACGTCGCGGACGTAGAGGACGGCGTGGTTGAGACGCTGGACGGGCACGGCTGCTCCTTTGGTTGAACTTTCAACCGACTACGGTACGCGATGACCCGTGAGAGTTCAACGAGTCACCAGCCAGGTCAGGACGACGGCCGAGCGGGTGTGGTCGACGTCGGCCGCGAGCCGCAGCCGCTCCAGAGCGTCCTCCAGGGACCGCACGTCGCGCGAGCGCAGCAGGACCAGCGCGTCGGCCTCCCCGGTGACCGTCCCCGCCGTGACGACCTCCGGCACCGCCGACAGCATCCGCTGCAGCTCGGCCGGGGCGACCGTGCCGCGGCAGAACAGCTCGACGTAGGCCTCCACGCCCGGGGCCCGTTCGGCGTCCGGGTCCACCTGCACGGTGAAGCCCCGCACCACGCCGCGGGCGGTCAGCCGGTCCACCCGGCGCCGCACCGCCGACGCCGACAGGCCCACCCGCTCGCCCAGCTCGGCCCAGCCGGCCCGCCCGTCGACCCGGAGGAGGTCCAGCAGTCTGCGGTCGATCGCGTCGATCCCGTCCACGACGCCGGATGCTAGACCGGAGCGCGCGGAACCAGCGCCGAGCCGGTACAGCACGCGCAGATCGTGCGCCTGAAGCCGGGAAACGCACGGGGTAGGCGCGCCATGCTGTGCCCATGACCTCTGTGCTGATGTGCCGCCCCGAGCACTTCACGGTGAGCTACCGGATCAACCCGTGGATGCGTCCGGAGCAGGCGACCGACACCCGGCTCGCGCTGGCGCAGTGGGAGACCCTGCACGCGGTCTACCGCGACCTCGGGTTCGACGTCCGGCTCGTCGACCCGCTGCCCGGGTACCCGGACATGGTCTACGCCGCCAACGGCGGCACCGTGATCGACGGGACCGCGCTCACCGCCCGGTTCCGGCACACCGAGCGCGCCGCCGAGGGGCCCGCGTACGGCGCGTGGTTCCGGGCCGCCGGGTTCGCCGTGCACCAGGCCCGCCACGTCAACGAGGGCGAGGGCGACCTGCTGCTCGTCGGCGACACCGTCTACGCCGGCACCGGGTTCCGGACCGACCCGCGTGCGCACGGCGAGGCCGCGGAGGTGTTCGGCCGCGAGGTCGTGTCCCTGCAGCTGATCGACCCGCGCTACTACCACCTCGACACCGCGTTCGCGGTGCTCGACCCGGCCGGCGGGCCGGGCGCGGTCGCCTACCTGCCCGGCGCGTTCGACGACGCCTCCCAGGAGGTGCTGCGGTTCCGCTTCCCCGACGCGGTGGTCGTCTCCGACGACGACGCGGCCGTACTGGGCCTGAACTGCTTCTCCGACGGGCGCACCGTCGTCCACGCGCCCCAGGCCGAGAAGTTCGCCGCCGACCTGGCCGAGCGCGGGTTCGGCACCGTCGGCGTCGACACCGCGGAGCTGCGCCGGGGCGGCGGCGGGATCAAGTGCGCCACGCTGGAGCTGCGGTCGTGACCGCCGTGGTACCGGGCACCGACCCGCAGATCGCCCTCGCCGAGGAGTTCGGTGTACGGAACTACGCGCCGTTGCCGGTGGTGCTGTCCCACGGCGACGGCGCCTGGGTCACCGACGTCGACGGCGTCCGCTACCTCGACGCTCTCGCGGGCTACTCCGCGCTCAACTTCGGGCACCGCCACCCCGCGCTCACCGCGGCCGCGCACGCCCAGCTCGACACGCTCACCCTGACCGCGCGGGCGTTCCACAACGACCGGCTGCCGGCGTTCCAGCGCGATCTCGCCGCGCTGACCGGCACCGAGGCCGTCCTGCCGATGAACACCGGCGCGGAGGCCGTCGAGTCCGCGGTGAAGGTCGCCCGCGCCTGGGGGTACCGGGTGAAGGGCGTGCGGCCGGGGGCGGCGCGGATCGTCGTCGCCGGGGGGAACTTCCACGGCCGCACGACGACGGTGGTCTCGTTCTCCGACGACCCGGTCGCCCGCGACGACTTCGGCCCGTTCACCCCCGGCTTCGACCGCGTCCCCTACGGCGACGCCGACGCGCTGGCCGCCGCCCTCACCGACGACACCGTCGCGGTGCTGCTCGAACCGGTCCAGGGCGAGGCCGGGGTGCTCGTGCCGCCGCCCGGCTACCTGCGCGCGGTCCGCGAGCTCACCGAGCAGCGGGGCGTGCTGCTGGTCTGCGACGAGATCCAGTCCGGGCTGGGCCGGGCCGGGGCCACGCTGTGCGCCGACCTGTCGGGGGTGCGCGCCGACCTCTACACCCTCGGCAAGGCGCTCGGCGGTGGGATCGTGCCGGTCAGCGCCGTCGTCGGGCGGCGCGACGTGCTCGGCGTGCTGCGCCCCGGCGAGCACGGCTCCACCTTCGGCGGCAACCCGCTCGCCGCCGCCGTCGGGTCCGCGGTGTGCGCGCTGCTGGCGACGGGGGAGTACCAGGCGCGGGCCCGTGAGCTCGGCGCGCACCTGGACGCGCGGCTGCGTGCGCTGCCCGGGCTCACCGCCGTGCGCGGGGTGGGGCTGTGGTCCGGCGTCGACGTCGACCCGCGGATCGGCACCGGCCGCGACGTGTGCGTCGCACTCGCCCGGCAGGGGGTGCTGGCCAAGGAGACACACGGCGTGACCGTGCGGCTGTCCCCGCCGCTGGTGGTCACCCACGACGAGGTGGACGTGCTGGTGGACACGTTCGGGACCGCGCTCGGGGACCTTTCCCGCGGGTAGGTGGCAGGCTGTCGGCCATGCCGACCCTCGTACTGCTGCGCCACGGTCAGAGCGACTGGAACGCGAAGAACCTGTTCACCGGCTGGGTGGACGTGCCGCTCTCCTCCCAGGGCGAGGCGGAGGCCCGCCGGGGCGGCGAGCTGCTGGCCGAGGCGGGCGTCGCGCCCGACGTCGTACACACCTCGCTGCTGCGCCGGGCCATCTCCACCGCGAATATCGCCCTCGACGCCGCCGACCGGCACTGGATCCCGGTCAAGCGCGACTGGCGCCTCAACGAGCGCCACTACGGCGCGCTGCAGGGCAAGGACAAGAAGCAGACCCTGGAGCAGTACGGCGAGGAGCAGTTCATGCTCTGGCGCCGCTCCTACGACACCCCGCCGCCCGCGATCGAGAAGGGCTCGGAGTACTCCCAGGACGCCGACCCGCGCTACGCCGGCGTCGACGCCCCGCTGACCGAGTGCCTGGCCGACGTCGTCGACCGGTTCCTACCCTACTGGACCGAGGCCGTGGTGCCGGACCTGCGCGAGGGGAAGGTCGTGCTGCTCGCCGCGCACGGCAACTCGCTGCGCGCGCTGGTGAAGTACCTCGACGGCATCTCCGACGCCGACATCGCCGGCCTGAACATCCCCACCGGCATCCCGCTGGTCTACGACCTCGACGACGACCTGACGCCGACGAACCCGGGCGGGCGCTACCTCGACCCGGCCGCGGCGCAGGAGGCCATCGCCGGGGTGGCGAACCAGGGCCGCTGACCCCACCGCCCCCGCCCGCTGCACCCCCGGGGATGTCCCCAGGGTCACTTTCGTGGCTTAGAGCGCTACGAGAGTGACCCTGGGGGCACCCCGGGGCGGGGGGGGGGAGGGGTTCGCTGAACCCACGGTGAACGGGGACCGAACAGTGTCGCGCGGAGGGGTCGCGGGCGTCACCATCCGGTGTCCGGCGCTGGTCAGGGGGTACCCCCGGCTGCCTACCATGCACCCGTGACCACGCTCGCGTGGCTGATCACGGCCCTCGCCCTGCTCCTCGGTCTCACCGCCGGGGCCGCACTGGCGCGACGGTCGTCGCACGGCCGACCCAGCCCCGGCACCGGCCGCCCCCCGGCGGACCCCGTGGCCGCCGACGGACCCACCCTCGGCGAGCTGCTGCACCGCACGTTCCGCCAGTCGAGCTCCGGGCTCGCCGTGGTCGGGGCCGGCGGCGAGGTGCTCCTGCACAACCCGCGGGCCGCCGCGCTCGGCGCCGTCGCCGGTGAGCGGCTCGACCCGCGCGCGCTCGCCGCCTGCCGGCGCGTGCAGGGCAGGGACCGGCTGCTCGCCTCCGGCGACTACACCGTCGATCTCTCGCCGCTGGACCGCACGCCCCGCGGCCCGGTCGCGGTGCAGGCCAGGGTCCGCTCCCTCGGCGACGGCTTCGCGCTGGTCGAGGCCGTCGACACCTCCGAGGTGGCCCGGCTGGAGGCGACCCGGCGCGACTTCGTCGCCAACGTCTCGCACGAACTCAAGACCCCGGTCGGCGCGGTCGCGCTGCTGGCCGAGGCCCTGCTCGACAGCCTCGACGGCCTGGAGCCCGCCGACGGCGGCGAGCCCGACCCCGACGCCGTCTGCGAGGTCCGCCGGTTCGGCGACAAGCTGCTGCGCGAGGCCACCCGGATGGGGAACCTGGTCTCGGAGCTGATCGCGCTGTCCCGGCTGACCGGCGCCGAACGGCTCCCCGCGCTGGCCGCCGTCGACGTCGACGAGGTCGTCTCCGAGGCGCTGGCCCGCAGCCGCACCTCCGCCGAGTCGCACGCCGTCGAGATCACCGCCGACGAGACCTCGGGGCTGGTCGTCGACGGCGACCGCACGCTGCTCGTCACCGCGCTGACGAACCTGCTGGAGAACGCGATCGCCTACTCCGCGGCGGACTCGTCGGTGTCGGTGAGCCGCCGCTCGGTCGACGGCTCGATCGAGATCGCGGTGACCGACCGCGGCATCGGCATCGCCCCCGAGCACCAGCAGCGGGTCTTCGAGCGCTTCTTCCGGGTCGACCCGGCCCGCTCGCGGGCCACCGGCGGCACCGGTCTCGGCCTGGCGATCGTCAAGCACGTCTGCGCCAACCACGGTGGCGAGGTGCGGCTGTGGAGCCGTCCCGGCACCGGATCGACCTTCACCATGCGCCTGCCCGCCCGGATGGGCATCGGCGGCGCCCCCCACGGTGAGGCTGCCGCAGGCAGCTCCCCCCAGACCGCCGGAACCGGAGGATGAGATGACCAGGGTGCTGATCGTCGAGGACGAGGAGTCCTTCGCCGACCCGCTCGCGTTCATGCTGCGCAAGGAGGGGTTCACCACCGCCGTCGCGGCCAACGGCAACGACGCGCTGAGCGAGTTCGACCGCAACGGCGCCGACATCGTGCTGCTGGACCTGATGCTGCCCGGCATGAGCGGTACCGACGTCTGCAAGGCGCTGCGTTCCCGCTCCGCCGTGCCGGTGATCATGGTGACCGCCCGCGACAGCGAGATCGACAAGGTCGTCGGGCTGGAACTCGGCGCCGACGACTACGTCACCAAGCCCTACTCGGCGCGCGAGCTCATCGCCCGAGTCCGCGCGGTGCTGCGCCGCGGGGGCGAGACCGGCGGCGAGACCGAGGGCGGCACCGGTGTGCTGGAGGCCGGGCCGGTGCGGATGGACGTCGAGCGGCACGTCGTGTCGGTCAACGGCGACGAGGTCGCGCTCCCGCTCAAGGAGTTCGACCTGCTGGAGTACCTGCTGCGCAACGTCGGGCGGGTGCTCACCCGCGCCCAGCTGATCGACCGGGTGTGGGGCGCGGACTACGTCGGCGACACCAAGACCCTCGACGTGCACGTCAAGCGGCTGCGGTCCAAGGTCGAGGGCGACCCCTCGACGCCCAAGCACCTGGTCACGGTGCGCGGGCTCGGCTACAAGTTCGACGTGTGAGCCAGGGGTTGCCCGACCGTCGATAACGGCTCGGTAACCTGATCGGGTGCGCCTGGCCGTTCTCGACGTGGGGTCCAACACCGTTCACCTCCTGGTGGTGGACGCCCACCGCGGTGCTCACCCGAAGCCCATGTCGTCGGAGAAGGACCAGCTGCGCCTGGCCGAGCACCTCGACCGCAGGGGAGCGCTGGGCCGCGACGGCGTGAAGGCGCTGCTGGAGAGCGTGCACCGGGCCCGGGACACCGCCCGGGCCGCCGGCTGCGACGACCTCCTGGCGTTCGCCACGTCCGCGCTGCGCGACGCGACGAACTCCGCCGAGGTCCTCGCCCGGGTGCAGCGCGAGACCGGGGTGGCGCTGGAGGTCCTGCCCGGCGAGGACGAGGCCCGCTGGACCTTCCTCGCCGTCCGCCGCTGGTGCGGCTGGTCGGCCGGGCGCCTGCTCGTGCTCGACATCGGCGGCGGCTCGCTGGAGCTGGCCGTCGGGCGCGACGAGACCCCCGACGTCGCCGCGTCGGTGCCGCTGGGTGCGGGCCGGCTGACCCGCGACGCGTTCACCTCCGACCCGCCGTCGCGGGCGGAGGTCGCCGCGCTGACCGAGCGC
>NZ_WWFY01000625.1:0-12628 GCF_009864975.1 Pseudonocardia sp. SID8383 | reverse complement strand
CCGCGCCCGCGCAGCACCGACGCGAGGCGCCCCGCCCGCTCGTCGAGCCCGGCGTAGGTGAGCTGCTCGCGGCGCTCCCCCGAGCCGCACTGCACCGCCACGGCGTCCGGCGTGGCCGCGACCTGCCGGGCGAAGAGCTCCGGCCAGGTCGCGAGCGCACCGTCCGGCAGCGGTCCCGGGCGCGGGTCGGACGGGGACGGCAGCGTGCGGGTCACGGGAGGCGCTCCAGGGGTGGTGATGCGGGACGGGCGGTGTGGGACGGGTCAGCCGGCAGCGCGTTCGCGCAGGCTGCGCGGCCGCAGGTCGGTCCAGTGCGTCTCGACGAAGGACAGGCACGACGGCTTGTCGGCCGGCCCGTGCTCGACCGTCCAGCCGGCGGGGACCTCGGCGAACGCGGGCCACAGCGAGTACTGGCCCTCGTCGTTGACCAGCGCGTAGAAGCTGCCCTCGGGGTCGTCGAAGGGGTTCGTGGACATGGCTCTCCCTGGGATCGGCGGAACGGGTGGGGTCGCGCTCAGACGACGACGGGCGTCGGCGCCGTCGATGGCACGGGGGCGCCGGTCAGCGAGGCGACGACCTCGCCGGACCGGACCGCGATGTTGGACAGCAGGGTCGAGGTGATGCCGTGCGTGTGCTCGGTCGGTCCCTGCAGGTAGAAGCCGGCCCGCACCGCGGTGCCGTCGGCCAGCGCGGTGGTGCCGAGCCGGTAGTCGCGGTGCACGTCGAGCCGGCCGCGGGCGTCGCGGGCGCAGGCCTCGTCGAGGCCGCCGGACAGCAGCCACAGCGGGTCGGCGGGGCGGTAGCCGGTCGCGTAGACGACGGCGTCGGCGGTGATGACCTCGCGCGAGCCGTCGATCAGCGACTCGACGGCCAGCTCCACCCGGTCCCCGACGTCGACGACGTCGGCCACCCGCGACACGTTGCGGAAGCGCAGGCGCTCGGTCCCGGCGACCCGCTCGTGGTAGTGGGTGCGGTAGAGGCCCTCGATGAGCTCCGGGTCGACAACGGAGTAGTTGGTGTTCGCGTGGTAGCCGAGGATGCGGTCCTTGACCTCGTCCGGCGCGGTGTAGAAGTCGTCGACGGCGGCCGGGTCGAAGATCCGGTTGGCGAAGGAGGTGTCGTCGGCGGGGCTGTAGCCGTAGCGGGCGAACACCGCGTGCACCTCGGCGGTCGGGAAGGTGCGGTGCAGGTGCTCGACGGTCTCGGCGGCGCTCTGTCCGGCGCCGACGACGGCGAAGCGGGTCGGCTCGGTCCCGGCGAGCTCGCGGGTGCGGAACAGCAGATCGCGGTTGTGCCAGACGCGACCGCCCATGGTGATCCCGCGCGGCAGGACGGGGGTGAGCCCGCAGGCGAGGACGACGTTGCGGGCGCGCAGGCGCTCCACCCGGTCCCCGGTGCGGACGACGACGTCGACGAGCTCCACGCCGTTCCCGCCGCGGACCGGCTCGATCTCGAGGACCTCGCTGCCGTAGTCGACCGTCACCGCCGACCCGGCGGCCGCGCTGATCTCCCCCACCCGTGCCGCGGCCCACTCCAGGTAGTCGTGGAACTCGCGGCGGGTCGGGAACGACGAGCCGTAGTTGATGAAGTCGGCGAGCCGGTCCCGGTCGTGGAGGTAGGACAGGAAGGAGAAGCCGCTGGTCGGGTTCCGCAGCGTGACCAGGTCCTTGAGGTGCGAGACCTGCATGGTCGCGTCCTCGAGCAGCATCCCGCGGTGCCAGCCGAACCGCTCCTGGCGCTCGACGAAGCGGGCGCTCACCCGCGCGTCGGCGGGGACCGTCGCGTTGTGCTCGAGCAGGGCGATGGCGATGCCGAGGTTCGACGGCCCGAACCCGACCCCCACCACGTCGAGTACCTCCGGGGTGGAGTGGGGGTTCGCGTTCGCAGGGTTCGCCATCACTGTCCTCTCGTAGCTTCGGCACGCCTCAGATAAGGCGAGGCTAACTGCAACACGGAGGTGGATGTCCCGCCTAGGGGGTGATCGCCGGGGCCCGGCCCCGAGGGACCGTCCGCACTGGTCAGCGTCGCGACGTGACGCAGGTGTCACCCATTGGGAGTACAAGGCGCAACGGTGCACGCACCGCCGCACGAGGGTGTCGCATGTCCCGCCCGCGCGTCATCAGATCTGATGAGAGGGCCTGTCGGGCCACCCGGGGCGTGAGCGCGCCGGCCGGTGGCGCCCCCGGCCGCGCGACGGCGCGGAACGGCGGCGCCGCGCGGGACGACCGAGTGTCCCGCGCGGCGCCGATGACGGTTCACCAGTCCCAGTTGCGCACGAGCGATCCCCCCTCGACCGGAGTGCTTCTTCCCGTCCCGGAACGGACGCCGCTGCGCTCCGCACGTGAGGACGCACGGCGTGCTCCACGATCGAGTGATGACGTGGCCAGGGTAAGCGACGGACAACGCTCCGTCACGATTTAACGTGGACCTGAGGCGTTCGCCGTCGGTTCCGGGCCGTTCGGCGCGGATTCCGGCCACCGGGGGACGAACGGCAAAGGCTTGCCTTACCCGCGGGTAGCCTCGGTCCATCCCCTGACGCAGCCGACGAACAGGCAGACGACGTGACCTCTGGCCCGGTGGCACCGCACCCGGCCGGTCGCCGCCGTCGTGCGCCGGACACCCGGTCGCTGCTCGGCCTGCCGCTGCGCCCGCTGCTGCTGGTCCTGGTCGTGGAGACCGCCGCGGTGGCCGCGGTCGTCGCGGGCCTGCTCACCGGGGACCCGCCGGTACGGACCGAGGTGCTGCTCTGCGGGCTGCTGGTGCTGGTGGCCGCGGTGCACACCGAGCTGTCGGTCAACGCCGAGCGCCTGCGGCGCCGGATCGCCGCGACCCGCTACATCAACATGACCTCGGTGTGGACCTTCGCGGCCGCGCTGCTGCTGCCGCCGGGGCTCGCCACGGTCGTCGTCGTCGTCATCTACCTGCACCTCTACCTGCGGGTGGCCCGCCCGAGCGGCACGCCGCCGCATCGCCAGGTCTACAGCGCGGCCACGGTGCTGCTCGCCGTGCACGCCGTCGCGGGGCTGCTCGCGCTGGTCGACGGCCGGGCCGGGGCGCTGGCGACCCCGCAGAACGCGGCGCTGGTGCTGGGCGCGCTGGTCGCCTACACGGCGGTGAACACGCTCCTGGTCGTGTCGGTGCTGCGGCTGACCGCACCGGGCTCGCGGTTCCTCACGATCCTGCTGGGCGGCGACATCGGCCTGGAGCTGGCGACGCTGTCGATCGGCGGGCTGGTCGCGGTCGTGCTCGCCAACACCTCCCCCTGGTTCGCGTTGCTCGCGGTGCTGCCGCTGCTCGTCGTCGAGCAGACCACCCTGGTGCGGCAGCTGGAGGCGCAGGTCGACACCGACGCCAAGACCGGGCTGCTCAACCCGGCGGCGTGGCGCTGGCGCAGCCGGCAGATGCTGGAGCGCGACACGCGTACCGACCGGGCCGCCGCGGTGCTGATCCTCGACCTCGACCACTTCAAGGGGGTCAACGACCGGTACGGCCACCTGGCGGGCGACGACGTGCTCCAGGCCGTCGCCGACGTCCTCACCGCCGAGGTCCGCGACCAGGACCTGGCCGGCCGGTTCGGCGGCGAGGAGTTCGTGGTCGCGCTCGGCGGGATGCGCACCGACGACACCCCGGCCGCCCGCGCCCGCGAGGTCGCCGAGCGGATCCGGCGGGGCGTGCGTGCGCTGCAGGTCGACACCGCGACAGCCGGGCTGGTCACCGGGCTGTCGGTGTCGGTCGGGGTCGCGACGACGCCCGACCACGGCACGGACCTCGACGGCCTGCTGGCCGCCGCGGACGCCGCGCTCTACGAGGCCAAGCACGCGGGCCGCGACCGGGTGGCGGTCCGGCGCCCCGCACCGCCGGTCGCCGCCGAGGGCGCGACGCCGCCGTTCGGGCTGAGCTTCGGCACCTGAGCCGGGTCACGGCCCCAGCAGCACCCGCGCCAGGTCCTTCCACTGGGGCAGCATCGCGTCACCCGCGGGGTCGCGCGGGTCGAAGGTGTAGGTCAGCGCGGTCCCCCGCATGGAGGTGAGCAGCAGGTCGCGCAGCTGCTTGAACCGCGGGCGGCCCGCCAGCTCGCCGCCGAACATGCGGGCCATCGACGCGCGGATCGCCGCACCGAGCCGCTTCTCCTCGGGACGCAGCGCCTCGGCGATCTCGGAGTTGGACCGGGCCGCGGTCCACAGCTCCACCGCCGCCCAGAAGTGCGGCTCGGAGAAGCTCTCCCACAGCAGCTCGATGACCCGGTCGGCGCGTTCGAACAGGCCGACCTGGTCGGCGTCGAGCACCCGTCGCACGCGTTCCTCGGTGTCGGCGACGCGTTTGACCGCGAGGTGCTGCGCCGCCGCGACCAGCAGTCGGTCCCGGCTGGGGAAGTGGTGCAGCAGCCGGCCGCGCGAGACGTCGGCGGCCGACTGGATGGTCAGGGTCGTGGATCCGGAGTAGCCGCCGTCGATGAGGCAGGCGACGGCGGCGTCCAGGATCCGGGCGCGGCTGTCCGAGGACCGCTGCGCCCGGCTCCTGACCACCGGAGTGGGTTCGGTGTTCATGATGTGGTCATGATCGCCTGTCGGTCATCGGCTCAGAGTCCCAGACCCCGGCCGATCACCTCCTTCATGATCTCGGTGGTGCCGCCGTAGATCCGGGTGATGCGGGCGTCGGCGTAGGCCTTGGAGACCGGGTACTCGCTCATGTAGCCGTAGCCGCCGTGCAGCTGCAGGCAGCGGTCGGCGACCCGGCCCTGCAGCTCGGTGCACCAGTACTTCGCCTTCGACGCGTCGACGGCGGTGAGCTCGCCCGCGTTGAGCGCGCGGACGCAGTCGTCGACGTAGTGCTCGGCGAGGTCGATCTCGGTGTCCATCTCGGCCAGGGCGAACTTCGAGTTCTGGAACGAGCCCACCGGCGAGCCGAAGGCCTTGCGCTCCTTGACGTAGGCGAGGGTCCCGTCGAGCACCGCCCGGGCCGCCGCCGCACCGGCGATCGCGATCGACAGCCGCTCCTGGGGCAGCTTCTCGACCAGCTGGACGAAGCCCTTCCCCTCCTCGGTCCCGAGGAGGTTCTCCACCGGGACCTTCACATCGGTGAAGGACAGCTCCGCGGTGTCCTGGGCGTGCATCCCGAGCTTGTCGAGGTTGCGGCCCCGCTCGAAGCCCTCCATCCCGCGCTCGAGCACGAGCAGACTCATGCCCTTGTGCTTCTGCGACGGGTCGGTCTTGACCGCGACGACGATCAGGTCGGCGTTGATCCCGTTGGTGATGAAGGTCTTCGCGCCGTTGACGACGTAGTGGTCGCCGTCGCGGATCGCGGTCGTCGACATCGACGCCAGGTCCGAGCCGATACCCGGTTCGGTCATGGCGATGGCGAGGATCGTCTCGCCGCTGACGACGCCCGGCAGCCAGCGCTGCTTCTGCTCGTCGGTGCAGTAGGTGAGCAGGTAGGGCAGCACGATGTCGTTGTGCAGGGTCAGGCCGAGGCCGGACCCTGCGGCGCCGACACGCAGCAGCTCCTCGCTGATGACGGCGTTGAAACGGAAGTCCTGGACCCCGCCGCCGCCGAACTCCTCGGGCGCGTCGATGCCCAGGAAGCCGTTCGCACCGGCGGTGGTGAACAACTCCCGCGCGACGGCGCCGTCACGTTCCCACTGCGCCTCGTGCGGGACGATCTCCTTCTCGACGAAGGCGCGGAACGCCTCCCGGAAGTCCTCGTGGTCGGACTCGTAGAGCGTGCGCTTCACGGCGCCCCCTCCCCTCGGGTGGTCGTGACTAGCGGGGCTGCATCCGGATGGCGCCGTCGAGACGGATCGTCTCGCCGTTCAGCATGGGGTTCTCCACGATGTGGGCGGCGAGCTTGCCGTACTCCGCGGGCTGCCCCAGCCGCGACGGGTGCGGCACCTGCTTGCCCAGCGAGGTCTTGACGTCCTCGGGCAGCCCGGCCAGCAGCGGGGTCTCGAACAGGCCCGGGGCGATGGTGCAGACCCGGATGCCGAGGTCGGCCAGGTCGCGGGCGATCGGCAGGGTCATGCCGACGATGCCGCCCTTGGACGCCGAGTACGCGGCCTGCCCGATCTGCCCCTCGAACGCCGCGACCGAGGCGGTGTTGATGATGACGCCGCGGTCGCCGTCGACCGGCTCGGACTTCGCGATCCGCTCGGCGGCGAGCCGGATCACGTTGAACGTGCCGATCAGGTTGACGGTGACGACCTTGGTGAACCCGTCCAGCGGGAACGGGCCCTTCTTGCCGTAGGTCTTGATGCCGTTGCCGATGCCGGCGCAGTTGACCGCGACGCGGACCGCACCGAGCTCTTCGGCGGCGTCGAGGGCGGCGGTCACCTGCTGCTCGTCCGTGACGTCGGCGGCGACGAAGCGGACGTTCTCCCCCAGCTTGTCCGCGACGGCCTCACCCTGCGACGACGGCAGGTCGATGATCAGCACCTTGGCGCCGAGCTCCACGAACTTCTCCGTGGTGGCGAGGCCCAGGCCGGACGCACCGCCGGTGACGACGGCGACGGAACCGTTGATGTCCATGTTCTGTCTGTTCCTTCCGGGTGGGGAGCGGGTGTCAGAGGAGCTCGAGGATGGTGGCGTTGGCCTGGCCGCCGCCCTCGCACATGGTCTGCAGGCCGTAGCGGATGCCGTTGTCCCGCATGTGGTGCACCAGGGTGGTCATGATCCGGGCGCCGGAGCCGCCGAGCGGGTGGCCGAGCGCGATCGCGCCGCCGTTCGGGTTGAGCAGGGCGGCGACGTCGCCGTCGTCGTCGGCGATGTCGGCCAGCCAGGCCAGCGGCACCGGGGCGAAGGCTTCGTTGACCTCGAAGGCGCCGATCTCGTCCAGCGACAGGCCGGAGCGCTTCAGCGCCTTCTCGGTCGCCGGGATCGGCGCGGTCAGCATGATCACCGGGTCGGCCCCGGCCAGCACCGCGGTGTGCACCCGGGCGATCGGGGTCAGGCCCAGCTCGCGGGCCTTCTCGGAGGTGGTCATCAGCAGCGCGGCCGAGCCGTCGGAGATCTGCGAGGAGTTGCCGGCGTGGATGACGCCGCCCTGGTCGGCGTCCTTGAACACCGTCTTGAGCTGGGCGAGACCCTCCGGGGTGCCGCCGCGGCGGACACCCTCGTCGGCGGTGACGCCGGCGATCGGGGCGATCTGGCCGTCGAACCGGCCGTCGTCCTGCGCGGCGGCGGCGCGCTCGTGCGACTGCAGGGCGAACTCGTCGAGACGCTGACGCGAGAAGCCCCACTTCTCGGCGATCATCTCGGCGCCGACACCCTGGTTCGGCGCGACGCCGTAGCGCTCGGCGAAGTCGTTGCCCAGCGGGTCCTGGTCCTGGCGCGAGGAGCCCATCGGGACCCGGGTCATGGACTCGACGCCACCGGCGACGGCCACGTCGTAGTGCCCGGCGATCAGACCGGCCGCGGCGAAGTGCACGGACTGCTGGCTGGACCCGCACTGGCGGTCGACGGTCACGCCGGTGACGGTCTCGGGGAACCCTGCGGCCAGCGCGGCGTTGCGGCCGATGTCGAAGGTCTGCTCGCCGCTCTGGGACACGCAGCCCCAGATCACGTCCTCGATCTGCGCCGGGTCGACGCCGGACCGCTCCACCAGGCTGCGCAGCACGTGGGCCGACAGGTCGGTGGGGTGGATGCCGGCGAGGCCGCCCTTGCGCTTGCCGACCGGGCTGCGTACAGCCTCGACGATGACTGCGTCTCGCACGGTGTTCGCTCCTTCGCGACGGTGGACGGCGCCCGGGACGGGGCCGTCGGCTCGCCACGACGGTAGCAGGAAACAGTCAGTGTTGACTGCCACGGGGCGGTGCGACCCGGGTCACGCCGACCGCGGAGCTCCCTCGACCGGCGCGCCACTGTCGATCGGCACCTCGGCGCCGCCGGGGCGGCGCCGAGGTACTGATCGATCCCGGACCGGCGCCGCGGTACGGGCGCGACGGGCCGGTGCGCGACCGGGGTCAGGCGGAGGTGGCCGACACCCGGCCGGCCGTCGCACCCTCTACGGAGGCGGTGGCCTCGGTGGCCGTGGTGGCGTCGGCGGGATCGGCGGCGTCGCGCCCGAGGATCCCCTCCTGCGCCGCGACGAGCGTCGGCACGGTGATCTGCCCGGCGACGTTGGTGGCGGTGCGCATCATGTCGAGGATCGGGTCGATGCCGATCACGACCGCGATCCCGGCCGCGATCACCGCGGGCGGCATCCCGACCGCGGCGAGGGTCAGGGTCAGCATGGTGAACCAGCCGGTCGTCCCGGCCGTGGCCAGCGCCCCGAACACCGCGACGGCGACGATCACCAGGTACTGCCACACCGCGAGCTGCACCCCGGAGATGTGCGCGACGAAGATCGTCGCGAGCGCCGGGTAGACGGCGGCGCAGCCGTCCATCTTGGTGGTCGTGGCCAGCGGGACGGCGAACCCGGCGTAGTTGCGGTTTACGCCGAGGTCGATCGCGGCCTGCCGGGACATCGGCAGGGCGGCGCCGGACGAGCGGGAGACGAAGGCGAACTGCAGCACCGGCCAGGTGGTGCCGAAGAAACGGCGCGGCCCGATCCCGGCCACGACCTTCAGCAGCAGCGGATAGACACCGAACAGGACGATCGCGCAACCGAGGTAGACGGTGCCGATCAGCCCGGCGAGCGAGGAGACGACGCCGCTGCCGTAGGTGGCGAACGCGGTGCCGATCAGGCCGAGCACGCCGATCGGGGCGAGCACGACGATCCAGCGGATGACCGTCAGGACGATCTCGAACGCCGAGCGGGAGAACGCGACGAACGGCTCGGCCTTCTCCCCCAGCGCGTAGGCGGCGGCGCCGACGAGCAGCGCGGCGACGACGACCTGGAGCACGTTGTCGTCGGCGAACGCGGCGACCGGGTTGTCCGGCACCAGGTTCGACAGCAGTGCCTCCCACGACCCCGCGGTCCGCGCGCCCACGGCCTCGACGTCGGCCGGGTCGGCGGCGATCGTGACGCCCTCACCGGGCCGCCCGATCAATCCGATCGTGATGCCGATCAGTACCGCGACCAGGGAGGTCCCGGCGAACCAGGCGACGGTGCGCCCGCCGAGCCGGGCCGCGGTGCGGCCGCCGCCGAGGTCACGCAGGCTGACGATGCCGACGACGATCGCGAGGAACACCAGCGGCGCGACCGTGAACTGCAGCAGGCCGGTGAACAGTCCGCCGACGGTGTCCAGCGTGGTCGCGAGACCCGCGGACGCGGTGACCCGGGCGGTCAGCCCGAGCAGTGCGCCGAGCACGAGCCCGGCGACGGTGAGCAGTGCGAACACGCGCGGGCGCTGCCAGGCGCGTGCGGCACGGACGACGAGTGACACGGGTTCCCCCAGGAGGTGCGGTACGGGTGTGGTCGGCGGTCAGCGCCGACAGCCCGTGGCCGGACGGCGGCACAGGTCGATCACCCGCCGGCACACCAGCCACACACCCGTCCCCCGCACAGGGGGAGCAACGGACCCGTTCGCCGCGATCTTCCCGCCGGACGGGGGCACGGAGCGTGACCCGCACCTCCGTCCGGGGCCGTCACCGCGCCCGTGAGGTGGTCTCGACGCCCGGCAGGTCGCGGCCGTGCGCGCGCTGCGCCGGGCGGACACGACACCGCAGGCGGCGGGTGTCGATCTGCGGGGGCCGGTGTACGCGCCGCTGGTGCGGGAGCTGTGCGCCGACGGCCGGGCGAGCGCCGCGGAGCTCGCGGACCGGGTCGGGCGGCCGGCGTCGACGGTGCGCCGGCAGCTGTCGGCGCTGGTGCGCTCGCGGGCACTGGTGTTCCGCTGCGAGGTCGCACAGCTGCTGACCCGGTGGCCGATCTGCGTGACGTGGTGGATCCGGCTGCCGACCGCCGCGGTCGAGAACGCGGTGCGCCGGGTCCGTACCGATCCGCGGGTGCGGCTGTGCCTGTCGCTCACCGGGCCGGAGAATCTTCTGGTCACGGCGTGGACGCACTCGCTGGGCGAGCTGGTCGGGATGCAGTCGGCGCTGGAGCGGTCGCTGCCGCAGGCGCAGATCGTGGACACCTCGGTGATCCTGCGGACCCGCAAGCGGATGGGGTGGCTGCTGCACCCCGACGGCCGGGCCACCGGGGCGTGCGTCCCGGTGTTCCCCGGCTGAGGAGGGTCAGAGCCAGGCGTCGCGGACGTCGAGCGTGGTCCGGTCCAGCGACGCGAGCAGGTCCAGCTGCGGGCCGGTGCGGGGCAGCTCGTGGCGCACGAAGTAGCGGGCCGCGGCACGCTTGCCCTCGTAGAGGTCGCCGTCGCGGCCCTCGGCGGCGAGCGCCTGCTCCAGCCAGATCCAGGCGAGCACGACGTGCCCGACGGCCTCCAGGTAGACCGAGGAGTGTGCGACCGCCAGCGCCGGGTCGTCCTGGCCGTGCACGATCCCGGTCACCTCGACGACCCGGTCCACGGCCGCCGCGACGGCGTCGGCGTGCGCGGCGAGTTCCCCGCCGACCGCGCGTCCGCGCTCCACGGTCTGCCCGATCGTCTCCCGCAGCAGCGTCAGCCCGGCGCCGCCCTGCATCACGACCTTGCGGCCCAGCAGGTCCAGGCCCTGGATGCCGTGGGTGCCCTCGTGGATCGGGTTGAGCCGGTTGTCGCGGTAGAGCTGCTCGACGTCGTGGTCGCGGGTGTAGCCGTAGCCGCCGTGGATCTGGATGGCGAGGGCGTTGGCGTGCAGGCACCACTGCGACGGCCAGCTCTTCGCGACCGGGGTCAGCACCTCCAGCAGCAGGTGCGCCCGGCGGCGTTCCTCGTCGGTCCCCGCGGTGCGCTCCTCGTCGAGGAGCCGCCCGCAGTACAGGTTCAGCGCGAGCGCACCCTCCACGTAGGACTTGCTCGCGAGCAGCATCCGGCGCACGTCGGTGTGGGCGACGATCGGCACCTGCGGGCTCGCCGGGTCCTTCGCCCCGGCCGGGCGGCCCTGGGTGCGGGTACGGGCGTGGTCGAGGGCCAGCAGGTAACCGGCGTAGCCGAGTGCGGTGGCACCCGCCCCGACCCCGACCCGGGCCTCGTTCATCATGTGGAACATCTGGGCGAGACCGGTGTGCGGCTCCCCCACCAGGTAGCCGACGGCGCCGGCCTCCCCGCCCGGGGTCGCGCGGCCCTCGCCGAAGTTCAGCACCGTGTTGACGGTGCCGCGGTAGCCCATCTTGTGGTTGAGCCCGGCGAGGGCGATGTCGTTGCGTTCGCCGCTCTCCAGCACCCGGGGCACCACGAACAGCGAGATGCCCTTCACCCCGGCCGGTCCGCCGGGGATCTTCGCCAGCACGAGGTGGACGATGTTCTCCCCCAGCTCGTGCTCGCCGCCGGAGATCCACATCTTGGTGCCGGTGATCCGGTGCGTGCCGTCGTCGCGGGGCTCGGCCCGGGTGGTGACGTCGGCCAGCGACGACCCGGCCTGCGGCTCGGACAGGCACATCGTGCCGAAGTAGCGGCCCTCCACCATCGGGCGCACCCAGGTCTGCACCTGCTCGGAGCTGCCGTGGGTGAGCAGAAGGTTGGCCGCGGCGACGGTGAGCATCGGGTAGGCGGCGGTGGCGACGTTGCCGGCGTGCAGCCACACGAAACACGCCTGGACGACGACGGCGGGCAGCTGCATCCCGCCGACCCGCTCGTCGAGCCCGGCGCCGACGATCCCGGTGTCGCCCAGCACCTTCAGCGCGGCGCGGACCTCGTCGGGGAGCGTGACGCGCTCGCCGTCGAACTCGGGCTCGCGGGTGTCGGAGACCTTGCGGTGCGGCGCGAAGTGCTCGGTCGCGACCTGTGCGGCGAGGTCGACGACGGCGTCGATGGTGTCGAGGTCGTGCTCGGCGTAGCGCTCGCGGTCGCAGAGCTCGACCACCCGCAGCCAGTCGTGGAGCAGGAAGTCGAGGTCGGCACGGGAGATCAGCTGCGCTCGCACGGCACCCACGATCGCACCCCGGGGCGGATCCGGGGAAGCGGGCCGCTCAGCCCCCGGCCGCGAGCGCCGGGGTGAACGCCGGCGACCCGGACCGGCCGGTCCGCACCAGGTCGGCGACGAGCTCGCCGACGGCCGGGGCGTACTTGAAGCCCTGCCCGGAGAACCCGCCGAGGACGACGGTGCGCGGCTCCCACGGGGCGAGCGCGACGATCCCGCGGCGGGTCGGGGTGTAGCCCTCGACGTAGGACTCCAGCCGGGCGGGCCGGTCGGACATCCCGGCGAGGCGCGCGGCGACCGCACCGGCCCAGTCCCGGGTGTAGCCGGCCTCGACCCACGGGTGGTGGTCGGCCGGCGAGTGGACGCGGGGCTGCGGCTGCTGGTGGTTGATCTTGACGGTGGCGCCGTCGACGGCGGGGAAGAACGTGTGCACCGGTGCCGCGGTGTGGATCCCGGGCGGGAAGACCGCGGGCGCGAACCGGGCGGGGTCCCGCACCCCGAACCAGCTCAGCACGACGCGGCGCTGCTCGATCCCGATGGCGCCCGGGACGAGACCGGCGCCGTGGCCGGTGGCGATCACGACGTTGTCGGCGACGGTCTCGCCGTCGACGGTGTGCAGCACGCCGCGCCCGCGCCGCCTGCCGATGCCGACGACGGTGACGCCCTCCCGGACGGCCGCCCCGGCCCGGCGGGCCTCCGCGACGAGCCCGCGGGTGGCGGTGCCGGCGTCGAGCAGC
>NZ_WWFY01000624.1:0-7574 GCF_009864975.1 Pseudonocardia sp. SID8383 | reverse complement strand
GGACGCCGAGCTCGCCGCCTACCACCGCGACGAGGCGGCCCGGCAGGACCGGGTCGCGGACGCCTCGCGCCCCGTCGTCCCCGACGAGCAGACCGGCGACGACGAACTCACCGGCACCTCGCCGCTCTGCCGCGCCGCGGACGTCGTCCGGCTCGGCCCGCTCACCGCGGCCGGACCGCAGTGCGACGACGACCCGTGGATCGCCGGCCAGGTCGAGGACGCGATGCGCCGCGGCGGCCTCGACCGCCCCGTCGGCTGACCCGGCCTACGGCTCGAGCACCGTCAGTCCCAGCGCCGCGCAGATCGCGCCCGCCTGGGTGGGGGAGACGATCGCCCCGCGCAGCTCGCGCGGGGTGTCCGGGGTGACCTCGCCGAGGTCGCAGCCCCGCAGGTCGGCGCCGTCGAGCCGGGTGGACCGCAGCACCGTGCCGCGCAGCCGGCACCGCTCGAACCGGACGTCGCGCAGGTCGGCGCCGGACAGGTCGGCCTCGGACAGGTCGCAGTCGGCGATCCGCAGTCCCCGCATCGCCACGTCGCGCAGGTCCGCCAGCTGCAGCGAGCAGTCGTCCAGGACGAACGACGCCGACAGCCCACGCAGTCCGCGCAGGACGGTGCCGATCATCCGGCAGCCGGTGAACCGGGTGTCGCCGAGGGTCGCCCCGGCCAGCCGGGCCCCGGACAGGTCGACCCCGCCGAGCACGGCGTCGGTCAGGTCCGCCTCACGCAGATCGGCCCCGGCCAGCGACGTCCCGGTGATCCGCGCCCGGTCCAGCCGCACGCCGCGCAGATCCGCCCCGGCGAGCGAACCGCCCCGCAGGACCAGTCCGGCGAGGTCGGTCTCCCGCAGGTCGGTCTCGTCGAGGACGGCCGAGCCGACCTCCACGCCGTCCCGGGCCGCCGCGAGCAGGTCCTCCGCCGTCGTCACCGCCGTCACGGGCGACAGCGTGGCACGGTCAGGACGCGGCGGGTGCGTCCGGGCCCACCGGCAGGCAGCGCACCGGGTTCGCGTGGGCGGGGTCGAGCGCGTTGAGCACGTGCTGCAGCGTGACCGGGTCGAACGCGACGGCGACGTGCTCGGCGAGGTCGGTGGGGCAGCCGTCCTGCAGGACGATGTTGTGCGCGCCGTCGAGCAGGCCCGAGGTGTAGGGGACGACCAGCTCGTCGTAGCGGGTGAGGATCATCGTGTAGTCGACGCCGCCGGCGCGGGGTCCGCCGTCGGAGTTCATGCGCTGCAGGAAGTCCGAGCCGTGCAGGAACTGACGGCAGGACGCGCACAGCGGGTCGAGGACGGTGCCGACGGCCGGGCCGAGGCCGAGCTGCTCGCCGGTGCGGTTGAGGAACGCCAGCCCGGCGGTTCTCGTGCCGTCCCAGAGCGGTGTCAGGCCGACGTAGCGCCGGACCTCGTCGGCGCCCCCGAGGAACCGGACGTAGTGGTTCGGCATCAGCGAACCCTCGGAGTGGCCGACGATGTCGACCTTCGCGGCACCGGTGGCCCCGCGGACCCGGTCGACGAACGCGGCGAGCTCGGCGGCGCTGTCCTCCATCGGGGCGAGCCCGCCGACCTGGGTCAGCGGCGGCGGGGCCAGGGGGTTACGGCCGTAGGTCAGGGAGAACACGCAGTAACCGCGCTGGGCCAGCTGCGGGGCCATGTAGGCCCAGTTGTTCCCCTGGTTGGCCGAGAGGCCGTGGACGAGGACGACCGGCTCCGGGTGCGCCTCCGACGGCCGGCAGCCCCAGTCGTTCGACCCGGGCGGGGAGGGGTCCAGCAGGTCCTGCACCGACGCGACCTGCTCGGGCTCCGGTGCCGCCGCCTGGGCGGGCGGGACCAGCGCGAGGCCGACCGTGCACACCGCGACCGCGATCGAGACGACCGCCGCCCACCTGCGCCGGTCGTTGCCCTGTCCAGCCACCAGCCGCCTCCTCGGATGCCGTCGTCACGAGGATCAACGACGACGGTCACCGGAGGTTGCGCACCGTCACCGGACAGGGCCGTCCGGGGGAGGGGTGGCTACTCCGTCCGATCCTGCCCGGTGCTCCCGTCCGGCTCCGTGGTCCCGTCGTGCCGGGGGACCTGGTCCTGGCGGGGACGTCCGCCGCGGCGCATGTTCCCGTTGGTGGTCCGCCGAGTCGGGTCGACCAGGCGTTTCCACTTGGCCTGGGCCGCCTGTCGGCTCGACAGCTGGGCCTGGACGGCGTCGGCGACCTCCTTCCAGGTCATCCCGCCGGCCCGCAGGGTGCGGATCAGGTCGCGCTCGTAGTAGTCGGCCAGCCGGCGCATCTCCTGCACCAGGGCGTACCAGGCGGCCGCCCCGTCGTGGGTGAGGACGCCGTCGGCCGCCCGTCCCTTCATCCCGTCCAGTTGTTCGGTGATGGACTCCCGCTTCTTCGCGATCGAGGGGTCGGCCCGTTCCAGCCAGCGCTGCGCTTCCTCGTACCTCATGATGTCAATGGTTCATTGACGCGTACGCGCGGTCAACCGTTGCGCGACACCGGCGTGTCGCGGGGGAGTGGGCCACGACGGCCGCAATGCCGCCCGCCGGCGACACCGGAGTGCCGGTCGTCGCCGGCGGGCGGCCCAGGAGGCGCTGGCAGCGCCCTGTACGGCCCTGTGCGGACCGCCGCGGTGGGGGCCCGGGCATCCCCGGCGGACACGCACGACCAGACCGGTCCTGTGCCCGCTGAACCTCCCGGATGCGGCGGACGGCGCCGGGCCCGCGGACCGATGTACCGGAGGAGGGCAGGGCGAGGCGAGGTGGATGCCCGTGGCTTCGAGGCACCGGTGGTGCTGCTGGTCCCGGGGCCGGACAACGGGGTGGCCTGTTCCTTCTACGGTCAATGTTTCATTGACGCGCTCTTCACGTCGACGAAAGGACGACACACGAACCGCCGCGACCAGGCGGAGGCCGCCCCGGGGGAGCGGCCGTCAGATCAGGGGGAGGCTGAAGCCGTCGTGGGTCCGGAGGAACCCGAGGCGCTCGTAGAACCGGTGGGCGTCGGTACGGGACCGGTCGGAGGTGAGCTGGACGAGCGCCGCGCCACGTCGACGGGCCTCGTCGACGGCGTACCGGACCATGGTCGCCCCGAGCCCGTCGCCGCGCCGGCCGGCCTCGATCCGTGCCCGCAGCGCGACGACGGCCGGCACGTCACGGGCCGTGGCCCGGCGCAGGACGGGTACGGGCACGGCGGGACCTCTCGCCGCGGGACGGCGGGGGAGCGGGCTCCGGAGAGTGTCCCGGAGTGATGTCGTGCGGCCGGGCTGGGAGTCCGCCGGGTCAGCGGTCACCATGACGGGCATGTCCCTCGACACCCGCGACCGGGCCGACGGCACCACCCCCGCCGCCGCGTCCGCTCCCGTTCCGACCGGCGGCGACCCCGTCACGGTCTCGTTCACCCGTCGCGCCGACCCCGGTCACGCCGCGGAGATGACCGCCTGGATCCGCTCCGGCCTGCTCATGGCCGAGGGGTTCCCCGGCTTCCTCGGCGGCGGCTGGGTCCGCAGCCGCGACGGCTCCGACGAGTGGCACATGCTGGCCCGCTTCGACTCCCCGGAGTCGCTCGGGCGCTGGGAGGCGAGCCCCGAGCGCCGCTGGTGGCTCGGGTCCGCCCAGGGCCTGGCGGAGATGACCCGGGCCGAGCGCCGCACCGGGATCGAGGGCTGGTTCGACCAGCCCACCGCGGTGGAGACGGCCGGCCCGCCCCAGGTCACACCGCCGCGCTGGAAGCAGGCGACGACGATCTGGCTCGTCTTCTTCCCGATGAACCTCCTGGCCACGGTGACCCTCGGCGCGCTGCTCGCGGACTGGCCCGTCGTGCCGCGGCTGGCGGTCACGACGATCGTCCTGACCCCGGTCATGGTGTACGTGATGCTGCCCTGGATCACCCGTGTGCTGGGGTGGTGGCTGCAGGGCAGGCGGTTCCGCGACCGGCACCGCGTCCCGGTGGGCTGATCACCCCCGGGGGCTCCCCGGATCACGCGGAGCGAGGCCGCTACCGTCGTTCGGTGCTCACCTCCGAAGCGACGGTCGCCGCGCCGGCTCCGGTCGACACGCTCCGCGACCGTCGACGCCTGCACTGGGCGGGCCGGCTCGGTCTCCTGGCGTTCGTGCTCGCCGTCGCGGTGCCCTTCCTGCCCGTGGTGCAGCACACGACCACGATCGTCTGGCCGTCGGTGGCGGACGGCACCGCCGACGTCAACGCGCCGCTGGTCGCGCTGCGCCCGGAGACGATGTCGGTGGTCGTCCCCGCCGACGCGATCCGCAGCCTCGACGACCGCGCCGACGGCTCCGCCACGGTGCTGTCGACCGTCCCGCCGGAGTCGCCGGAGGGCGCCCGCTCCGGGATGGTCCTGACCGTCGCCGACGGCCAGCTGGCGCTGGTCGACCGCGGCCAGCAGCTCGCGACGGCGCCGCTGCGGGCCGGCCCGTCGGAGGTCCGGATCACCTCCGACGGCACGTCCACCACGATCGACCTGGGCTCCGGGGCGCAGACCTTCGAGGGGGACCTGCGGCCGCAGGTCGTGGGGATCTACTCCGACCTGGACACCGCGCTCGACCCGACGGCCGGCACCGCGGTCCGGATCACCCCGGACACCCGCTTCGACACCAGCCCGTCGGTGTGGAAGACCGCGGCCACCGTCGTCGCCGCGGTGGCGCTGCTGGGCTCGCTGCTCGCGCTGGCCGGCGTCGACCGGCACCTGGGCCGCAGCCCGCACCGGGCGGGCCGCGACGCCATCGGCGGTCTCGCCGGGCGGTGGCCGCCGCGGCTGCGCCGCTGGTGGTCCCGTGCGAGGCCCCGGCCGATCGACCTGATCGTCACGGTGGTGCTGGTCGGGTGGGCGGCGATCGGGGGCCAGACCTCCGACGACGGGTTCACCCTCGGCATCGTCCGCGACGTCCCGACCTCGGGCTACGTCGGCAACTACTACCGCTGGTACGACGCCGCGGAGGCGCCGTTCGGCTGGTTCTACGATCTCTACGCGCTGTGGGTGCGGGTCTCGGACTCGCTGCTGTGGCTGCGGCTGCCCTCGGTGCTGATGGGGATCATGGCCTGGTGGCTGGTCTCCCGGGGCCTGCTGCCGCGCCTGGGCCGTCAGGCCCGCCGCTCGCGGGCGGCGACCTGGGCCGCCGGGATGGTGTTCCTGGCGTTCTGGATGGCCTACAACTCCGGGCTGCGGCCCGAGCCGGTCGTCGTCGTGTGCTCGCTGCTCGCCCTGGTGTGCGTGGAGCGGGCGCTGGCCCTGCAGCGGCTGCTGCCGGTCGCCCTGGGGCTGTTCGCGGCGTCGATGGCGGTCGGGGCGAACCCGGCCGGGCTGATCGCGATCGCGCCGTTCATCGCCGGCGTGCGTCCGCTGTGGCACCTGCTGTCGGCCCGGGTGCGGGCGGTCGGCGCCGTCCCCGTTCTCGCCCCGCTGCTGGCCTCCGGCACCGCGATCCTGATGATCGCCTGGGCGGACCAGAGCTGGGCAGCGGTGGTCGACTCCACCCGACTGCGGTCCGACATCGGCCCGGACTGGCCCTGGTACACCGAGATCGCCCAGCGCTACGCGCCGCTGTTCGAGGGGCTCGCGGACGGATCCATCGCCCGTCGGTTCCCGATCCTGCTGGTCATCCTCTGCCTGCTGGCGTGCGTCGTCGTGCTGATCCGGCGCAACCGGATCCCCGGTGCCGCGCTCGGGCCCGCCCAGCGCCTCATCGGCAGCACCGTGATCGCGCTGCTGATCTTCGCCCTCACCCCGACCAAGTGGACCCACCACTTCGGGGACCTGGTCGGTCTGGGCTCGGGCATGGTGGCGCTGGCCGCGATCGCCACCGGTTCGGACGTCCTGCGCTCGCTGCGCAACCGGCTCGCGTTCCTGTCCGCGGTGTTCCTGGTGGCGGCGCTGTCCGCGGCCGGGCCGAACCTGTGGTGGTACACGAACAACTGGGGTGTGCCCTGGGCCGGCGAGCAGGTCACCGTCGCCGGCTACGAACTCTCCACGATCCTGCTGCTCGTCGCGCTGCTGCTCGCCGCGGGGGCCGGGGTCGAGCACCTGCGCGGGATCCGCGAGGAGCGACACCCCGACCAGTTGGCGGGTGTCGAACGCGCGCTGGGGCGGATCCCGGTGGTCGGCCGCTGGGTCCGGGCCCGGGACTGGCGCCGCGACGCGTCATCGGCGCTGCGGGCGACCCGGCGGCTGCGGCTAACCTCGGCGCCGCTGGCGGTGCTGTGCGGGCTGCTCGTCACGTTCAACGTGTGGTCGATGGTCTCGGCCGTCCAGGACCGCTCCGGCACGTGGACGATGGGTGCCGACGCGCTGTCGCACCCGTTCGGCGGGTCCTGCGGGCTCGCCAGCCAGGTGTTCGCCGAGCGCAGGCCCGTCGACGGCGTGCTGCCCCCCGCCCCGGAGCCGACCGGGATGGCCGCGCCGGCCCGCTCCGGGCTGCTCCCGACCGTCGCGCCGCCGCCCCCGCCGGGGGAGCCGACCTCGACCCCGGCACCGCTGGCCCCGGGGGTGGTCCCCGCCAACAGCCCCGACGCGCAGCTGCTCGACCCCAACAGCGGGGGCAGCGGCTTCGTCCGCGACGGGATCCCGCCGACCGGCGGCGGCACCGGCGCCTCCGGGTTCGAATACGTCCTGTCCGGTGGGCTCGGCAGCGACGCGGCACCCGCGTTCGGCAGCTACGTGCCCCGCAGCGACCGCAACACCGGCACCCTGCGCACCCCGTGGGTGATGCTGACCGCCGAGCAGCGCGCCGGCACCACGCCGCTGGTCGTCACGGCAGCCGGGCGCCTGGGCAACGGGAACCGGCTCACCGTCCAGTACGCGACACGGTTGTCGGACGGGCGGGTCCGCGTCGTCGAGCAGACCACCCTCGACGACGGCCGGGTGGAGGAGATGCCGTGGCGCGAGCTGCGGTTCGACCTGCCCGAGACCGCCCGAGCGGCCACCGAGGTCCGGATGGTCGTGCAGGACAACTCGCTCGGCGCCGACGGCTGGCTCGCCATCGCGCCGCTGCGGGCGCCGCAGCTGGCGCCGTTGTCACAGGTCGTGGGCGACCAGCCGATGTTCCTCGAGTACCCGGTGTCGCTCGCCAGCCCGTGCCTGCACCCGTTCCGGACCTCCGGCGGCATCGCCGAGGTCCCCGCCTACCGGCTGCAGGCCGACGGCAGCCAGATGCGTGCCGACGGGGAGGGGTGGTCGTCCCCGCAGGCCGGTGGCCCACTGGGCTGGATCACCGTGATCGGCAAGCAGACCGAGCTGCCCACCTACCTCGAGGGCGACCCGGGGCGGGACTGGGGCAAGGTGCAGGCGATCCAGCCGTACCGGCCGAACGCGGTCACCCCGACCCTGGAACGTCGCGACGTGGACCGTTCCGGGCTCTACAGCTCCGGTCCGCTGCCGGCGCCGCCGCCGGGCATCCCGTCACCGAGCCGGTGACGGCGGGCCCGGGCCGGACCGGCCCGGGGAGCGGGGTCAGCCGCTGAACTCGACCGCGGGCGCCGCGGAGGACTGCCTGCGCTCCGCGGGCGCCTCGTCCCCGGTCTCGCGGTCCGGGACGGCCCGGGCTGCCGGCACGGCCTCGGCGGCGGGCTCG
>NZ_WWFY01000064.1:0-439 GCF_009864975.1 Pseudonocardia sp. SID8383 | reverse complement strand
ACAGCCGCGGCAGGGACGGCGGCGGCAGGGACGGCGACAACAGGACCGGCGGCGGCGTCGACAGCGGCAGCACCGGCGGCCGCGGCACCACGACCCCATCAGGATCCTGAGTCCGGAGGGCCGACGGACGTGCGGCGGCGGGCGACTCGGCCCGCCGCCGGCACTTGTTCCCGCGGGACGGCGGTGTGCCCGCGGCGGTGCGCAGGGCCTGCCGGTGCAGCCGGCGCACAGTGACCGGGCGCGACGACCATCACGGAGGAGGGGTCGCCCACGAGGGCGGCCCTAGGACCGTGGTCGGACAGCGCAGATCGTTCCCCGCTCCGACGCGCCCGGGGCGCCCCGGCCCGCACCGTTGCGGCATGACTACGACAGACCGGGCCCCCGTCCCACCGTCGGCGCCACCTGCCGGACCGGGCAGCGGGTCGTGGCCGCGCGGCCG
>NZ_WWFY01000623.1:0-8237 GCF_009864975.1 Pseudonocardia sp. SID8383 | reverse complement strand
GTTCCGCGTCGACGCCCGGCCCGGGCACGAGGACGTCCGCACCGGCATCTGGTCCTCCCCCGCCGAGCTGGCCGCCGCCGTCCACTCCGACGGCGACCCGCACCCCGACCCGCTGGTGCTGGTCTGCGCGCACGGCCGGCACGACGCCTGCTGCGCCGTCCGCGGTCGGCCGCTCGCCGCCGCACTCGTCGCCGACGACCCCGAGGGCACCTGGGAGTGCAGCCACATCGGCGGCTGCCGGTTCGCCCCCGCCCTGGTGCTGCTCCCCCACGGCCTGACCTACGGCGGCGTGACCCCGGCCGACGGGCCCGCCGTCGTGCGGGAGTACGGCCGCGGGCTCGTCGTCCCCGGTCTGCTGCGGGGGCGCTCCGCGCTGCCGCCCGCCGTGCAGGCCGCCCAGCACCACGCGCGTGCCGTCACCGGCGCGACCGGGGTGGACGACCTGGGCGTCGCGGACGTCGACTCCGACGGCCGGCCCCCCGGGCACACGTCCTGGCGGGTCACGTTCCACCACCCGGACTGCGTGATCGAGGTGCGGGAACGGTTCGTGGAGGTGGACCGGCCGCTGACGTGTGCGGCCCGCCCGGCGGGCCGGATCCGGGTCTTCGACCTCGTCGACACCCGCACCTGACCTCCGGCGGGGCGGCCGTCGTTTCCGAAACGGAAACGACCGGCCGATCAATCCCGTCCGCACCGGAGCCCTGGATGACCTGCGGACAGGTCGTGGCGGGGCGACCCGCGCTGTCCGGTTTCGCCCGATGTGAGGCGGGAGACAGCCCGACGGCGATAACAGTGCGGTAGTGGTGTTCGGTTGCACCACTACGACGCCGTCGCCCCACCACGCTCCCCACGAAGGAACGGAAGGCCCCCATGGACCCCCAGACCCCCGTCGTCATCCTCTGCGGAGGCAAGGGCACCCGCATCCGCGAGGCATCGGAGAGCCTGCCCAAGGCGATGGTCGAGATCGGTGACCGGCCGATCGTCTGGCACATCATGAAGACCTACCGGGAGCACGGCTTCCGGCGCTTCGTCCTGTGCCTGGGGTACAAGAGCTGGGCGATCAAGGAGTACTTCCTCGACTACCGGGCCCGCTCCGCGGACTTCACCCTGTCCATGTCCGACCGGCACCGGATCGACTTCCACAACGGCGTCGACGAGGACTGGGAGATCACCTTCGCCGAGACGGGCCTGGAGGCCGCCACCGGCTCGCGCGTCCGGAAGATCGCCCAGTACGTCGACACCGAGAACTTCTTCCTCACCTACGGCGACGGCGTCGGCACCGTCGACATCACCGCCCTGGCCAAGGAGCACGAGCAGTCCGGGAAGATCGGCACCGTCACCGGGGTGCACCCGACGTCGAAGTTCGGCGAGATGAACGTCGAGGGCGAGCGGGTCGTGGAGTTCAACGAGAAGCCCACCCAGGTGACCGGCTTCGTCTCCGGCGGGTACTTCGCCTTTCGCCGCGAGTTCCTCGACTCCTACCTCGGCGAGCCCGACGACGACGGCGTGTGGCTCGAGCACGAGCCGCTGCAGCGCCTGGCCCGCGACGGGCAGCTCAACGTGCACCGCCACGAGGACTTCTGGTCGGCGATGGACACCTTCAAGGACTTCGAGTACCTCAACAGCCTGTGGGCGCGCGACCAGGCGCCCTGGAAGATCTGGGCCTGACCGGCCGTCACCGGGGATCGGGGAGCGACGACTCCCCGGCCCGGTGGCTCATCAGGTCCCCCGGCTGGCAGCCCAGCGCCTCGCAGATCGCCGACAGCGTCGAGAACCGGATCGCGCGGGCCCGGCCGTTCTTGAGCACCGACAGGTTCGCGTGCGTGACCCCGACCCGGCGGGCGAGCTCGGTGAGCGTCATCCCCCGCTCGGCCAGCAGCGTGTCGAGATGGATCTCGATCGCCGACTCCGGTTCCGCGGGCACCGCTACACCTCGACCAGGGCCCACACCGGCTGCCCGACCAGCGCCCAGCCCAGCAGACCCACCCGGCGCGGCAGACCGTCGCAGAACAGGCCCCGCTCCCGCGCCAGGTCCAGCGCCCGCAGCGCGAGGCCGATGACCACCGCCCCGCAGAGGGCGGGCAGGAGCTGCGGCAGCTCGGCGAGCACCGAGCCGAGGCGCGGCGAGTCCTGTCCCATCACCAGGGGCGATCCCTCGATCATCCGTGCGGAGTCCGCCAGCGGCGGGCGGTCGTATCCCAGCTCGAACACGTACGACGTCGGCTCCCCGGCCAGCGCCTGCCCGATCTTCCCGACCGCGGCCGCGGCCAGGAACGCCGGCGCGACCGCCAGCAGCACGAAGTAGAGCCTCGCGACCAGCCGGACGGCGCTCAGCATCCACGAATCCACTGTCATGACATCCCCCCGGATGCATCGTTCTTCGATACGTCGAAGAACAGTACACCGAAGAACGATATACTCAGGACGGCGTCGCGCTCAGCGCCTCCGTCGGATTCAGGTCCGCGTACTGCGCCACCGACCCGTTGCGCACCGCCCCCCACAGCTGCGCGCTGCGCCGCTCGTCGAGGTAGACGACCGACTGCTCCCCCTCGCGCCCCAGCCCGGCCACCGGCGCGGTCACGAACGCCACACCCGAGCCGCGCAGGTTGCGGTTCTCCAGGGCCAGCTGCACCAGCCCGGTGTTGGACAGCGAGTCGTCCACGCTCACCGCGTCGCCGACGCTGGTCGCGAACGCGTAGAGCGCGGTCAGGTCGGTCGTGGCCTTCTCCTGGACCGTCGCGAGCAGTGCCTTGATGGCGTTCTGCTGGCGGGCGGCGCGGTCGATGTCGCCGTTCGGGAGGCCGTAGCGCTGGCGCACGTAGGCCAGCGCCTGGGCGCCGTCCAGGTGGTTCTCCCCCGCCCGGAAGTCCACACCGGCATTGCTCGTCGCCTGCGCCACCTTCACGTCGATGCCGCCGACGGAGTCGACGAGCGAGGTGAACCCGGCGAAGTCGACGACGCCGAAGTGGTCCACCCGCACCCCGGTCAGCTTCTCCACGGTCCGGATGAGCAGCGGGGCGCCACCGAACGCGTAGGCGGCGTTGATCTTGTTCATGCCGCGGCCGGGGATGTCGACCCAGGAGTCGCGCGGGATCGACACGACGCTCGCGTGCTCGCCGTCGGGGGCGAGGGTGCCGAGCATGATCACGTCGGAGCGCTGGGAGCCCGCGTCGACGCCCGGGGCGGCGTCGATGCCGGTGGTGGGGGCCTCGGCGCGGGAGTCGGTGCCGACGAGCAGGAACGTGGTGCCGCCGAACGTCGCCGGACGGCTGCCGGCGTCGATCCCGCGGAACGCGTCCGGGATGCGAGCGATGCCACCGCCGATACTCGAGGTCAGGTAGGCGACCACACCCCCGATCGCGAGGAGCAGCACGAGGACGAGCGCCAGAAGGACGGCGAGCACCCGCCGCCCGCGACGCCGGAGCCGTCCGTCGCGCAGGCCGGGCGCGACGGCGTCGTGCCGGGGCGGGGGGACGGCGATGCGCATCGGGTCTCCTGGATCTCCGTGGACGGTCGTCCGGTTCGTCGCCACCGGGCGTCCGCCGTTACGTGCCACCGCACGGTCCCACTCCCGGTGCCGCGCAACGTCACCGGTCGTCGCAGGTCAGCGGCTCGGCGCGCACACAGCGCAGTCACAGAGGGGTGCTGTGTCATCAGATGTGGGGAACCGACGGCCCTCTCGCTAATGGTCCGGACGGACCAGGTGAACTCACGGGGCAGAACGGCCGCACGGCCGTCGCGGACCGAGGAGGACCCATGAGCGTCACGCCCGAGACCCCCGCCACCGTCGGCACCGGCACCGCTCCGGTCGCCATCCCGGCGCCGCGCGGCGCCGCGGAGAACGGCGCGCTGCCGCCCGTCGCGGCCACCCCGGTCGCGGTCGACCTGTGCCGCTGCGGGCATGAGCGCGACGCCCACGACCACTACCGCGCCGGCACCGACTGCGGGGTCTGCGGCACCGCCTGCCGCGTCTTCCACGCCCGCACCGCCGCCGGCCGCTCGGCCGGTCGCGCCGCCCGTCTCACCTCGGCCCTGCTGCGGCGCAGCTGACCCCTGCGCTCCGTCCCCGGACGGTCCGCCGGGAGACGTTCCACGAACGCCCCCGCCTCCTCCCGTGAGGCGGGGGCGTTCGCGTGTCCGTCGTCAGGCCGCGGCGGCCAGCCAGGGCTCCCAGGCGGGCAGTGGTTCCACCGCCAGGACGAGCACCCCCGCCCCGTTCCTCGCGGGCGGTGCCGGCGCCGTCCGCAGGGTCCAGCCCAGTTCCTCGATGAGACGGTCCGCCTTCTTCGAGTTGCAGGCCTTGCATGCCGCGACGCAGTTCTCCCAGCTGTGCGCCCCTCCGCGGCTGCGGGGGATCACGTGGTCGATGGTGTCGGCGCGTCTGCTGCAGTACGCGCAGCGTCGGGCGTCACGACGGAGCACACCGGCCCGGGTCATGGGCACCGATCGGCGGTAGGGCACCCGGACGTAGCGGGAGAGCCGCAGGACGGACGGTGCCGGGAGAGCGAGACTCTCGGAACGGAACTCCGCGCCCTCGAGCGCCTCCTGGAGACACTCGGCCTTACCGGCGAGCAGCAGGCAGATGGCGCGCTTGGACGTGACCACGGCCAGCGGTTCGAAGCTGGCGTTGAGGAGCAGGACCCGGGACCCCGATGGGATCCGAGCCGTGGTCGGCAGCTCGGCCCCCGGTGCCGGGACGGGATCGTCGGGGAGCGGGTCGACCGCTCTCAGTTCGCCAGGGACGATCATCTCGGCACCATGGGGGACGGGTTGTCGGTACGGCACGCGACCACCTCCGCGAACGCTCGAGGTCCGGATGTAGTCGACCATACGGAACCCGGGTTACGCGAGTGTGATAGCGCGACCGACGCGGGGTGTCCCGTCGGTTCCGCGGCGCGGATCAGCCCCCGAGTGCGCCGATCACGTCCGCGAGGAGGTCGTCGGTGTCCTCGACACCGCAGGACAGCCGCACCAGACCGTCCGGCACCGCGTCGCCCCAGCGTGCCCGCCGGTCCGCAGCGGTGCGCAGCCCGCCGAAGCTCGTCGCCGAGTCGACCAGCGTCGTGCGGGCCAGGAACTCCGAGACGGCGTGGGTGTCGGCCAGGGTGAACCGCAGGATCCCGTTCCAGCGCCGCATCTGGGTCCGGGCGAGCACGTGCGACGGGTCGTCGGCCAGCCCTGGCCAGCGCACGTCGTGCACGCCCGGGGTCTCCCGCAGCGCGACGGCGAGCGCGCGGGCGTTCTCGGCCTGCCGGGCCAGCCGCAGGTCCAGGGTGCCGAGCCCGCGCAGCGCCAGCCAGGTCTCCATCGGCCCGGCGATCGCGCCGCCGCGGGTGCGGAAGGCGCGGACCCGCTCGTGGTGCACCGGGTCGGCCGCGGACACGTGCCCGAGCAGCAGGTCCCCGTGCCCGGACAGCGCCTTGGTGTCGCTGGCGACGACGAGGTCCGCGCCGAGCGCGAGCGGCTGCTGCCCGAGCGGGGTGCACGTGGTGTTGTCGACGGCGACGACCGCCCCGGCCGCGTGCGCGGCGGCGGCGACCGCGGCGACGTCGCAGACCTCCAGGCCGGGGTTCGACGGCGTCTCCAGCATCACCAGTGCGGGCCGGTGCCGGGCGATCGCCGAGGCCCAGTCGCCCGCGGTCGCGCAGTAGGCGACCGGCACCCCGAGCGGGGCGAGCTCCTCGTCGGCGAGCAGGCGCGCGACGTAGTAGCCGTCGCTGGGCAGCAGCACGCCGCGCCCGGCGCCGGTGAACGCACGCAGGACCGCGGCGATCGCGGCCATCCCGGACGGGAACACCGTGCACGGCCCGCCGTCGAGCTCGCCGACGGCGGCCTCGAACATCCGCCACGTCGGGTTGTCCGCGCGGGCGTAGAAGTCCGCGCCCTGGTCGGCCTCCTCCGGGCGGCCGAGGTGGTAGGTGCTGGTCAGCACCGGCCCTCGGTGCACCGGATCGCCGACGGCGTGGGCGTCGTGCTCCCCGCCGCGCACGCAGCGGGTGCCGTCTCCGAGCATGGGGTTCACTCCGGCTTCGGGGCCCGGGAGATCAGTTCCTTGGCCATCTGGTGGGCGGTCATGCCCTCGTGGCAGACCCGGCGCACCGCGTCGGCGATGGGCAGCTCCACCCCGGCGCGCTCACCGAGCTCGCAGATCGACAGGCAGGACTTCACGCCCTCGGCGACCTGGCCGTGGTTGGCCTTCTCCGCCTCGGCGAGACTCGCGCCGCGGCCGAGCTGCTCGCCGAAGGTGCGGTTGCGCGACAGCGGGGAGCTGCACGTCGCCACCAGGTCGCCCATGCCGGCCAGGCCGGCGAAGGTCAGCGGCGAGGCACCGAGCGCCATCCCGAGCCGGGACATCTCGGCCAGCCCGCGGGTGATCAGCGACGCCCGCGAGTTGTCGCCCAGCCCCATCCCGGACGCGACGCCGACGGCCAGCGCGATGACGTTCTTGCCCGCCCCGCCCAGCTCCGCCCCGACGACGTCGGTGTTGGTGTAGGCGCGGAAGTAACCGGTCGCACAGGCGGTCTGCAGCGCCACCGCACGGTCGTGGTCCTCGCACGCGATGACGGTGGCCGTCGGCTGCTCGTGGGCGATCTCCGCGGCCAGGTTCGGCCCGGACACCACGGCGAGCCGGTCCACCCCGACGCCGGTGACGTCGTCGATGACCTCGGTCATCCGCTTGAGCGTCCCCAGCTCGACGCCCTTGGCCAGGCTGGTGAGGGTGACCCCGGCCGGGACCAGGTCGCGCCAGCGCTCCAGGTTGTCGCGCAGCGACTGCGACGGCACCGCGAGGATCACCGCGTCGGCCCCGTCGAGGGCCTCGGCCGCGTCGTGGGTGGCCCGCAGCGTGTCCGGCAGCGCGACGTCAGACAGGTAGTCGGGGTTGCGCCGGTCGGCGTTGATCGCCTCGGCCACCTCCGCCCGGCGGGCCCACAGCCGCACGTCGCGACCGGCGTCGCCGAGGACCTTCGCGAACGCGGTGCCCCAGCTGCCCGCGCCGAGCACGGCGACGCGGTGGATCGAGTGCACGGGTTCGTTGACCGGACGCTCCCCGAACGACGGGGCCGGGGGGACGCTCATCGGCCCGCCTCGCTCTCCGGGCGGCGGCGGTAGAACTCCTCCGGCGCGTCCTCGTCGCGGACCTCGGCGAGCAGCTCCCGCACCCGTCCCATGATCAGGTCGGTGACCTCGCGCAGGATGTGGGCGTCCAGCGGGCGCCCGCGGTAGGCGCTCAGGTCCACCGGGTCCCCCGCGCGCAGCACGACATCGGTGCGCGGCAGCGGGCGGAACTTCTTCTCGTAGCCGTTCAGGACCTCGCGGGTCCCCCAGTGCACCATCGGGATGACCGGCACGTCCGAGGCCAGCGCCATCCGCGCGACGCCGGTGCGCGAGCGCATCGGCCACCCGTCGGGGTCGCGGGTGATGGTGCCCTCCGGGTAGATGATGACGATCTTGCCGTCGGCCAGGGCCTGCGTCCCGGCGGCCAGGCTCTGCTGGGCGTCGGCGGAGTCGCGGTAGACCGGGATCTGCCCCGAGCCGCGCAGCACCTGCCCGAGCACCGGCACCTGCCACAGGCTGCTCTTGGCCAGGAACCGGGGCACCCGCCCCGCGCTGTGCACGTAGGTCCCGGTGTGGATCGGGTCCAGGTGCGAGATGTGGTTGCCGACCAGCAGCGCGCCGCCCCGGGCCGGGAGGTGCTCACGGCCCTGGTAGCGCGGCCGGCCGGTGAGCCAGCCGATCGAGTAGAAGAACGGGACGGCGAAACCGACCCAGAATCCGCCCTTCTCGCGTGCCACCGGCGGCCTCCTCCTGCCCGCCTCGGTGGCGGGTCGTGGGGTCGTCGCGGATCGGGATGATCCGGATCTCGTCCGTGGAGTCTCCCCACAGAGGCCCCACGGTGTCACGCGGGGTGCCAGACTGGGGCCGTGACCCTGCGGGTGGACCTGGTCGTACCGGTGAAACCGCTGCCCCGCGCCAAGACCCGGCTGCGCGGTGCCGCCGACGGCGGGGTGGGTGATCTCGACGCGCACCAGCGGCTCGCGCTGGCCCTGGCCCGCGACACGGTGGCCGCCGCCGTCGCCGCGACGGCGGTCCGGCACGTGCTGGTGATCTCCTCGGACCCGGCGGTGGCGATGGAGGTCGGCGCGCTCGGCGCGGAGGTCGTCACCGACCCCGGCCGCCGGCTCAACGGCGCGCTGCGCCACGGTGCCGCGCTGCTGCGCGCGCGCGACCCGCACGCC
>NZ_WWFY01000622.1:0-10231 GCF_009864975.1 Pseudonocardia sp. SID8383 | reverse complement strand
TGCGGCGACCCAGCCCGGTTCGACGCCCAGCGGCGAGGCCACCGCGAACCCGGCCAGGGTCAGCCCGAGCACCACCAGCGCGACGACCGGCGCGGCCGGCGCGGGCACCGCGGGACCGGCCGGGGCCGGCTCCGGCTCCGAGGCGAGGTCGCGCCGGAACACCCACCGCAGCACCAGGTACTCGACGACGATCACCGCCACCCACGGCCCGACCATCAGCCCCGCGAAGGTCAGGAACCCCACCCCCGACGCCGAGAACGCCAGCAGGTTCGTCAGGTTCGACACCGGCAGCAGCCCGGACGCCGAGTTCGACAGGTGGGCGCAGGCGAACGAGTGCGGCCGCGACGCCACCCCCAGCCGGGCCGCCGTCGCCAGCACCACCGGGGTCAGCAGGACCACCGTCGCGTCCAGGCTCAGCACCGCGGTCGTCCCGGCCGCCGCGGCGAAGACGGCGACCAGCAGCCGTCGCGGGGACCCGGCCGACGCCGTCGCCAGCCGCGCGCCCAGCCAGCGGAACACGCCCTCGGCGTCGGCGAGGTGCCCGAGCAGCAGGATCGCGGCGAGGAACCCGACGGTCGGGGCGAGCTCGCCGATCTCGGTCCACGCCCCGGCCGGGGTCACCAGCCCGGCGACGACGGCGACCAGTGCCGCCGGGACCGCGACCACGGCCTCGGGCAGCCCGAACGGGCGCAGCGTCGCGGCGGCCAGGACCGCGGCCAGCAGGGCGACCGCCAGCAGGAGGCTCACGTGAACAGCAGCGCGACGCCGACGGCCAGGCCCAGCAGGACCACCGCCCAGCGCAGCAGGGTCTCCGGCATCCGCCGCGCGACCAGTGCGCCGACGTAGCCGCCGACCAGCGTGGTCGGCGCGAGCAGCGCGACGGCGAGCCAGTCGACCGGGGCGCCGAGGGCGAACACGACGACCGTCACCGTCGCGACGACCAGCGACAGCACGCCCTTGAGCGCGTTGAGCCTGCGCAGCTCGTCGTGGGCGAACAGCGACAGTGCCGAGATCAGCACCACGCCCAGGGCGCCGCCGAAGTAGCCGCCGTAGACCGCGGCGAGGAACACCGCGACCAACAGTGCCGGGGTGCGGTCCCGCCCCCGGGCGGCCGGGTCGCCGATCCGGCGCTTGAGCCACGGCCCGACCGCCATCGTGAGGCTGGCCAGGATCACCAGGACGGGCACGACGGCGTCGAACACGCTGCTGGGCAGCACCAGCAGCAGGGTGCAGCCCACTCCGCTGCCCAGCGCCGCGGCGACCGCGGTGACCGCGATCCGCCTGCCCTGTCCGGGCAGCTCACGGCGGGCCCCGAGCACCAGCCCGGCGTAGCCGGGCCACTGGGCGACCGAATTGGTGACGTTCGCCGCCAGCGGCGGGAACCCCACCCCGAGCAGCGCCGGGAACACCAGCAGCGACCCGCCGCCCGCGACGGCGTTCACCGCACCCGCGAGCAGCCCGGCCACCAGCAGGAACACCAGCGCCCACGGCTGGGAGAGGTCGATCACCACCGGACGGTATCCCGGTGCAACGCCGCGGTCCTCCCCGGCAGCCGACCGTGCGGGTCCGTAGCCTGGAACCCATGACCGCTGCCACCGAGATCGCGTTCGAGAACACCTTCGTCCGCGACCTGGACGGGCTCTACCTGCCCTGGCAGGCCGCCCCGGCGCCGGACGCACGGCTGGTGCTGCTCAACGAGTCCCTGGCCGGTGAGCTGGGCCTCGACCCGGCGCAGCTGCGCACCCCCGAGGGCGTCGCGCTGCTCACCGGCACGACCGTGCCCGACTCGGCGACGACCGTCGCGCAGGCGTATGCCGGGCACCAGTTCGGCAACTACTCGCCGCGGCTCGGCGACGGGCGTGCGCTGCTCGTCGGCGAGCTGGTCACCCCCGACGGCGTCCGCCGCGACCTGCACCTCAAGGGGTCCGGACGTACCCCGTTCGCCCGCGGCGGCGACGGGAGGGCCCCGCTCGGGCCGATGCTGCGCGAGTACGTGATCTCCGAGGCGATGCATGCGCTGGGGGTGCCCTCCACGCGGTCGCTGGCCGTCGTCGCCACCGGCGAGCCCGTGCTGCGCGACCGCGGCCCGGAGCCGGGCGCCGTGCTCGCCCGCACCGCGGCCAGCCACCTGCGGGTGGGGACCTTCCAGTTCGCGGCCGCCACGGGGGAGATCGACGTGCTGCGCCGGCTCGCGGAGTACGCGATCGCCCGGCACCACCCGCAGGCGTCCTCGCCGCTGGAGCTCTACCGCGCGGTGATCGCCGTCCAGGCCGGGCTCGTCGCGCGCTGGATGCAGATCGGGTTCGTGCACGGCGTCATGAACACCGACAACATGACGATCTCCGGCGAGACCATCGACTACGGCCCGTGCGCCTTCCTCGACGCCCACGACCCGGCGACCTGGTACTCCTCGATCGACTCCGGTGGCCGCTACGCCTACGGCAACCAGCCCGGCATCGCCCAGTGGAACCTCGCCCGGCTCGGCGAGTCGCTGCTGGGGCTGTTCGCCGACTCCCAGGAGGAGGCGGTGCGCCTCGCGACCGAGGAGCTGGCGGGCTTCGCCGACGCCTACCTCGCCGCCCGGGACCGCGGCTACCTCGCCAAGATCGGCGTCGGGACCCCGGAGCTGCTCGCCGACCTGTTCGCGGTGATCGAGGACCAGAAGCCCGACCACACCCTGTTCTTCCGACGGCTGTCCGAGGCCGCCCGGGGCGACGCCGGGCCGGTCCGCGCCCTGCTCTCCGACCCGGCCGCGCTGGACCCGTGGCTGGAGTCCTGGCGGGCCGCCGGTCCGGACGCCGACGCAATGGACCGGGTCAACCCGGTCTACGTGCCGCGCAACCACCTGGTCGAGGAGGCGCTGGGCGCCGCCGTCGAGGGGGACCTGGAGCCGGTGCAGTGGCTGCTGCAGGTCCTCGCGCACCCGTTCACCGAGCGCGAGGGCTACGAGCGCTACGCCCAGCCCGCGGGGCCGGACTCGCCGCCGTTCACGACGTTCTGCGGGACGTGAGCAGCGAGCACTGCGCGACCGTGACCAGCCAGTCCCGGTAGCGGCGACGTCGACCTCACCCGGCGCATCCCGAGCGACCTGATCCTCGCCGCCGCGGCGGCCGACCCGCGGATCGCGCCGGCGCTCGGGCCCTACCTCGCGATGCTCGCCGGCCCGGAGTCCCTCGACCCGGTGGAGCCGCTCGCCCGCGCCGTCTACCAGGGCGGATGGCGCGCGCCGCTCGCCGACGGCCCCGGCGGCGACGAACTGGCGGAGGTCGTGCGGGCCGCCGTCGCGGCGTGAGTATCCTCGTGTACGCGGACGAGTCGGTCGGGCGGCCGCGGCGGGACCTCCGGGTCCCGCCGAGGAAAGTCCGGACTCCACAGGGCAGGGTGGTTGTCAACGGCAACCCGGGGCGACCCGCGGGACAGTGCCACAGAGAACAGACCGCCACGCGGCTCCCCGGAGCCGCGGGGTAAGGGTGAAACGGTGGTGTAAGAGACCACCAGCACCCCGGGTGACCGGGGTGGCTCGGTAAACCCCACCCGGAGCAAGGTCGAGAGGCCGTACGTGTACGGCTGCGCAGGCGCATGAGGGCTGCCCGCCCGAGCCTGCGGGTGGACCGCTGGAGCCTGCCGGCGACGGCAGGCCGAGATGGATGGTCGCCGAACGGAGCACCGTGAGGTGCCCGGGAACAGGATCCGGCTTACAGACCGGCTCGTCCGCACCCCAGCCCTGCCCGCGCCCGATCCCCGCCGGGCACCCGGTCCGCGACCGGGGCCGGCACCGGCGCGAGGTCGTGACCACGCCGTCCGGGGCGCCGGGGAGGACCGGGACGGCCTGACTCCTGTGGCCCGCGTGGGTCGGGTCAGCTCGTCGCCGGGCCGGGGGCCAGTGCGGTCCTGACGGCGAACCCGCCGAGCACGGTGCCGGCCACCCACCGCTGGACCGTCATCGCCCGCGGCCGTGCGGCCAGGAACCCCGAGACGGACGCGGCGGTGAGGACGATCAGCCCGTTGACGGTCACCGCGACGGCGATCTGGACCGCTCCGAGCTGCAGGAGCTGGCTCCCGGTGGCGCCGTCGGCGGGGTCGACGAACTGGGGCAGCAGCGCGGCGTACATCAGCGCGATCTTCGGGTTCAGGAGGTTCGTGAGCAGCCCCATGCCGAACAGGCGCCGGTCGCGCTCGGGCGCGAGGTCGCGGGCCTCGAACGGTGACCGTCCGCCGGGGCGCAGCATGCCCCAGGCGAGCCAGGCGAGGTAGAGCCCCCCCGCGATCCTGACCGCGGTGTAGGCGGCGGGGACGGCGACGAACAGCGCCGAGAGCCCGGCTGTCGCGGCGAGGAGGTAGCAGAGGAAGCCGACCGCGGTACCGGCGAGCGACACGAGTCCGGCGCGCCGGCCCTGTGAGATCGCCCGGGAGGTCAGGTACACCATGTTCGGCCCCGGGGTGAGGACCATGCCGAGGGCGATCACGACGACACCCAGGGCTGCGGACGGTTCGATCACGGCGACTCCTCACCGAACGGCTGGTGATCGGGAGCGAATCACGGCGACGGTCTGCGGACCAGTGGATTCCCGGGTGTGCTGTGTCGCTCGGACGGCTCCGGGACCGGGCTCGCGGGCCGGGGCCCCGCGCGGACGGGGGCGTGGCGGCGTGGTCGCCCCGGGCACGTGTGACGATCTGCCGGTGAGCAGCACCCGCGACCTCCGCGTCGTCGCGCTGGGGGACTCCGTCGTGGCCGGTGTCGGTGACCCCGACTGCCGGGGGTGGTTCGGCCGCCTGGTGGCGGCGGTCGGGCGCCGGGGCGTCCCGACGACCGCCTACAACCTGGGGATCCGCCGCAACACCAGCAGCGACGTCCTCGCCCGCTGGGAGCGCGAGACGGGCGCACGCCGTGCCCCCGGGTGCGACGAGCGCCTGGTCCTGTCCTTCGGTGTGAACGACGGCGTCGAGGAGGACGGCCGGTGCCGGGTGGAGCCGGACGTCACGGTCGCGAACCGGACCCGGCTGCTCGCCGGGGCCGAGGCCGCGGGCCTGCCGGCCTTCGTCGTCGGACCCCCGCCGATCGCCGACGCCGCGGTGAACCGGCGGGTGCGGGACCTGACCGCGCGGTTCCTCGGGGTGTGCGACGCCGCCGGGGTGCCCTTCGTCGACGTGTTCGACGCGCTGTCGGCCGACGAGGTGTGGACGACCGGGGTCCGCGACGGAGACGGCGCCCACCCCGGTGCCGACGGCTACGACCGCCTCGCCCGGCTCGCGATGCCGGCGTGGCTGTCGTGGATCGGCGCGGCCCGGTAGCGGATCCGCACGCGCTCCTCTGCCGTCGAGGACCGGACCTGACCGCATCGGGCGGCACAGTCGTCCTCGAACCGCCCCCGAGCACCCGGAGGACCCCATGTACGCACCCGCCCGCCACGACGAGGTCACCGGCCTCCTGAACTACATCGACCAGCAGCTCACGGCGATCCGCTCCGCGCTCCTCGGCCTCACCGAGGAACAGGCCCGCGCGACGCCGTGCGGCAGCGCGCTGTCCGTCGGTGGCCTGGTCAAGCACGCCGCCTACTGCATGCGCGGCGCGCTGGACCGGCTGACCGCTGACGTCACCGAGCAGCCGCTCGACGCGGCCGCGGTCGCCCTGTTCACCGGCAGCTTCACCGTCGGCGACGACGAGACCGTCGCCGCGACCGTCGAGGAGTTCGACCGGGTCCGGGCCGAGCTGCTCGCCACCGTCGCGAAGACCGACCCGGCCGGCGACTCGACCGCCCCGCCCGCCCCCTGGCACGGGATCCACGACGCGCGGCCGATCCACGCCCGCTACTACCTGGTGCACCTGGTCGAGGAGTTCGCCCGGCACGCGGGGCACGCCGACATCCTCCGCGAGCAGATCGACGGCGTCGCGGTGCCCGCGCTGGTGCTCACCCTCGCCGGGGCGCCCGCCAACGACTTCTTCCAGCCCTACGAGGCGGCGCCGGGCACGCTGCTGGCCTGAACCGGGCGGTATCCCCGGGCGTCCCCGGTCGTTGATCCCCACGACCGGCTTCGGGGAGGGCGGATGCGTCGAGGACGACGGAACGGACTGATCGCCACGGCCGCGGCCGTCGTCGCGCTCGTGGGGCTCGCCTCGCTGCAGCCCGCCGTCGCGGTCGGCCCGTTCGGCCCGTCGGGGCGGGTGACCGTCACCCCGGCGGCGTCGAACCAGTTCGCCGGGACCCTCGACGAGGGTTCCGGCAGCCGCGGGTTCACCGCCCGCCACGGCGCCCCGCCCGACGGCGGCAGCGGAGCCCTCGAGCTGCGCACCCCGGGCGACGGGGACAAGCGTCAGTACGTCACCGACGAGGTCGCCGGGCCGTTGTCCCGGTTCACCGACGCGAGCTACTGGGCCTACCGCGACCCGGCGTCGTCGAGCGGGGCGATGCCGTCGTTCGCGATCGCCGTCGACGTGAACGGCGGCACCCTGGAGGCCGGCGACCTGTACGTCCTCACCTACCTGCCCGACCGGGCCCCGACCGGCACCTGGACCCGCTACGACGTCGGGTCCGGCACCTACTGCACGACACAGCAGATCGGCCGGGTCGACGCCTACCGGCAGTGCCGCGACGGCGGCGAGCAGCGCACGCTGGCCGACATCATGGCCGCGTACCCGGACATGACCGCCTACGCCGCCGGGTTCAACCAGGGCGGCGGCGACGCCGGGCTGGTCTCGGCCGTCGACCTGCTCCGGGTCGGCGGGCGGACCTACGACTTCGAGCCCGCCTGAGCCGGTCGCGGCGACCTCAGGACACGCAGAACTCGTTGCCCTCGGGGTCGCACAGGGTGGTGGTGACCGGGCCGCGGTCGGCCGTCGTCCACAGCACCCGGGCGCCGAGCGCGACCAGGCGCTCCACCTCCGCGGGGGCCTCCTCCGGGCCGACCTGCAGGTCCAGGTGCACCCGGTTCTTGGCCGACTTCGGCTCCGGCACCCGCTGTACGAACAGCCGCGGACCCGGCCCGCGGGCGGTGGCGACGTCGCGGAAGCCGCGGCGGTCGCCGTCGACGAGCACGTCGGCCTCGCCGAGGTGGCCCGCGGCCAGCAGACCGTCGACGACGGCGGTGTGGTCCTCCACCTCGTAGCCGAGGGCGGCCGCCCAGAACCGCGCGAGGGCATGCGGGTCGGCGGCGTCGAACGCGATCTGCAGGGTCGGGGTCACGGCGACCATCCTGGCCGCTGATGCGGACAGCGGGTGTCCGCATCGGCGCGAGCGGAACCGCTCGGGCGGAACTGTCGGGGGTCCGGTGCAGCATGCGTCCCGACCCACCCCCGAGCACCGGAGGCCCCCGTGGACCAGCCCGTCACCGCGGACCCCGTCATGGACGCCGTCGGCGCCGCCGTCGAGGCGGGCCGTGCCGGTGACCGGGCCGGGGCCCGCGCCCGGTTCGAGGCCCTGTGGGAGCAGGTGACCGCCGACGGCGACCCGTTCCACCGGTGCACGCTGGCCCACTACGCCGCGGACGTGCAGGACGACCCGGCCGCCGAGCTGGTGTGGGACGAGCGCGCCCTGGCCGCCGCCGAGGAGCTGACCGACGAGCGGGCGCAGCGCCACCACGCCGGGCTGACGGTCGGCGGGTTCCTGCCGTCGCTGCACCTGAACCTGGCCGACGTGCACCGTCGCCTCGGCTGCGACGACCGGGCGCGCCACCACCTGACCCGGGCCCGGGACCGGGTGGGGGCGCTGCCCGACGACGGCTACGGCGCGATGATCCGCGCCGGGATCGACCGCTGCGGCGAGCGCCTCGACCTCGGGGACCGCACGTGAGCGAGCCGCACTCAGACGACCGCGCCGTCGCCCGCGCGGCGCCGTGCCCGGTCGGCCTTCGAGGGGTGTCGCCGTCCCGCCTTGCCGACCGGCTGCTTCGCTCCGGAGGTCCGCGGCGCGGGCCCGGTCCAGCGCTGCTGCAGCAGGATCGACACCGGCCCGGCGACGACGATCGTCGACACCGTGCCGACCACGATGCCCACGATCAGCGCCAGTGCGAAGTCCCCGAGGGTCGCCCCGCCGAGGAACAGCAGCATGACCAGGATCGTCAGCGTCGAGATGCCGGTGTTCACCGTCCGCGGCAGCGTCGAGAGCACCGCCGACCCCACGGCCCGGTGGAACGGCGCCTTCGCATCGCGTGCCCAGTGCTCGCGCACGCGGTCGAACACGACCACGGTGTCGTTGACCGAGTAGCCGATGACGGTGAGCAGCGCCGCGAGGAACACGCCGTCGGCGGTGCGCCCGGTCCAGGCGAACACCCCGACCACGACCAGCGCGTTGGTCAGCAGCGCCGCGACCGCGCCGGCGCCGAGCGTCCAGCGGAACCGGAACGCCAGATACAGGAACTGCGCGGCGAGCGCGACGCCCAGCGCGATGATCCCGCCGCGGGCCAGCTCGGCACCGAGGCTGGGGCCGATGAGCTCGTCGCGCAGCAGCTCGGCGCCGCCACCGGCCGCGCCGACGACCTCGCGCAGCTGCCCGACCTGGGCGTCGGTGAGCTCGCCGGAGCGCAGCGCGACCGCGCCGTCGCCGGTCTCGGTGACGGTGAGCCCGCCGATCCCGGTGGTGGCGACGGCGTCGCGGACCTGCTCCACGCCCACCGGGTCCGTCGTCGTGAACTCGACCAGCCGGCCGCCGGTGAACTCGACGCCGAGCTCCAGGCCGCGCACGAACAGTCCGGACACCATCACGACCACCACGACCCCGGCGACGGCGAGGTACCGCCCGGGCCGCCGCAGGAATCCGGGGTCCCTCGCCTCGAGCCTGCGCCGGACCGGGCCGACCCCGGTGATACCGGTGATGCCCGGCCTACGCTTCACCGCGGGGATCCGGAGGACGGCCAGGGTGAGCAGCCGGGACAGCACCAGCGCCGAGAACAGCGACACCACCACACCGATGACCAGCGTGACACCGAACCCGCGGACCGGGCCCGACGCGAGCCCGAACAGCAGCACCGCGGCGAGCAGCGAGGTCACGGCGACGTCGCCGACCGCGGACAGCGAGTTCGCATAGCCCATCTCCGAGGCGCGTTCCAGGCGTGGCTTCGCCGCGTACTCCTCGCGGGAACGTTCGGCGATCAGCACGTTCGCGTCGACGGCCATGCCGACCGCGAGGACGAACGCGGCCAGGCCGGGCAGCGTGAGCGTGGCACCGAGCCCGGTCTGCACCGAGTAGGCGACGAGTGCGTACCCGCCGAGCGCGACGACGGCGACCAACCCGACGAGCCGGTAGACCACGATGAGGAACGCCCCGGCCAGCGCCGAGCCGATGATCGCGGCCCAGGCGCTCGCGGAGATCGCGTCGGCACCCAGGGTCGGGCCGACGGTCCGCTGCTCGATGATCTCCACGGGCAGCGGGAGGGCGCCGCCCTCGATCAGTACGGCCAGCTCGGAGGCCTGCTCGGGGGAGAAGTTGCCGGTGATCTGGGTCTGCCCGCCGAGCATGCCGACGTTGCACGGGATGTCCTCGACGACCTGCGGGGAGGAGATGACCTGCTGGTCGAGCACGATCGCGACCCGGCGCTGCGGGTCGCCGGGCGGCGCGCACGCGGCCTGGCCGGTGAGGGACTGCCAGCGGGCGGGGCCGTCGCCGTCGAAGCTGATGTTCACGATGTGCCCGACGCCCTGCGGGTTGGGCGAGGACATCGCCGAGCCCACCATGTCGCCGGTCAGCGCCGGTGGGCCGAGCTGGAGCGGCTGGCCCTGCTCGTCGGTGCCGGGGGCGCCCCCGGCGGCGGGGTCGCCGATCCCGAGCACCGGGTGCATCGTCAGCTGCGCGGTCCGGCCGAGGGTCTCCGCGGCCTCGGCGGGGTCGGTCAGCCCGGGGAGCTCGACGATGATCCGGTTCTCCCCGGACCGGGCCAGGCTGGGCTCGGCGACACCGAGCCCGTCGACGCGCCCGCGCAGCACCTCCAGCACGCGGTCGGTGCCCTCGCCGTCGGCGGCGACCTCGGGGGTGTCGCGGGTCTCCAGGACGATCTGGGTGCCGCCGCGCAGGTCCAGCCCCAGCGTGGGGGCGGTGGTGAGCGCGACGACGGAGGACAGGGCGAGCACGGCGAGCGCGATGAGCGCCCGCCAGAGCACGGGGCGTGGCTTCACAGGGATCCTCGGCGGCGGGCGCCCCGGTCGGGACCGGGGCACGGCGGGGTGGTGCGGGGGAGTGGCGGGCGGTGGCGACCGGCGGGGTCGTCCGGTCAGGCCCGCGGCGGGCCCCGCGACCCGATG
>NZ_WWFY01000621.1:0-20795 GCF_009864975.1 Pseudonocardia sp. SID8383 | reverse complement strand
CGCCGCGACCTACGACGTCGGCGCGGGGGCCTGGGTGCCCAGCCCGCCGTCGGGTGCGGCCGACCCGCAGGCGCTGCGCGGCACCCGGGACGCCCTGGCCGTGGCGTTCACGACCTCCGGCTCGACCGGCATGCCGAAGCTCGCCGCCCACCTCGGCAGCGGCGTGGCCACCCACGCCCGGAACGTCGCCGCCGCGGGCGGCTGGGACGCGGAGTCGGTCAGCCTGGTCGTGCTGCCGCTGTCCGGGGTCTTCGGCTACGTCCCGGCGCTCGCCGCGATCGCCGCCGGCGGGGCGGCGCTGCTGGAGCCCACGTTCGACGACGACCTGGTCGTGGCCCACATGGGCGAGTTCGGGGTGACGCACCTGGCCTGCGCGGACGACGTGGCCGGGCGGCTGATGGAGAGCCACCGCGCCCACGGCGGCGACCTGTCCGCGTGCCACCGCCTGCTCATCGGGGACTTCTACGGCAAGTCGATCCAGGTCGCGGAATGGGCCGAGAAGGAGACCGGCACCCCGACCATGGGGATCTTCGGCTCCAGCGAGCTGTTCTCGCTGCTGTCGTTCTGGCTCGAGCACGACCCGGCGCCCGCGCGCTGGCGGGCGGGCGGTCGACCCGTGTCCCCGGACATCGAGGTGCGCGCCGTCGACCCGGTCACGGGCGGGCCGCCGCCCGCGGGCGAGCCCGGCGAGCTGCAGTTCCGCGGCTACGCCGTGGTCGACGGCTACCTCGGCGACACCGACGGTGCGATCCGCGCGCGCTCGTTCACCGCCGACGGCTGGTTCCGCTCCGGCGACCTGGGCACGGTCCACCCGGACGGCGCGTTCGACTACGCGGGCCGGATGGGCGACTCGTTCCGGCTGCGCGGCTTCCTCGTGGAGCCCGCCGAGATCGAGATCCGCCTGGCCGAGCACCCGGACGTGGCCCGGAGCAAGGTCGTCGGCGTCACCGTGGACGGGGACACCAGGGCCGTCGCGTTCGTCGAGGCCGTGCCCGGCACCACCCCGGACCCGGCCGCGCTGCGGGCCTGGTGTGCCCAGGCCCTCGCGACGTTCAAGGTGCCCGACTCCGTGCACCTCGTCGAGCAGATGCCGACCACCGTCGGCACCAACGGTTCCAAGATCAAGGCTGCCGCGCTGCGCGAGCTCGCGGCGCGGCTGTACAGCAGCACGGAGGTCCCGACGTGAGCCCGTCCGATGTGGTCGTCTGCGACCCGGTGCGCACGCCGGTCGGCGTCGACGGCGGGGTGTTCGCCACCCTGACCGCCGCGGACCTGGCCACCCAGGCCCTGCAGGGGCTGATCGCCCGGACCGGGCTGGGGGAGGGCGACGTCGACGACGTCGTGCTCGGCTACTGCTACCCGACGAGCGAGGCGCCCGCCATCGGCCGGGTCGCCGCCCTGAACGCGGGCCTCGGCGTCGGCGTGGCCGGCATGCAGCTCGACCGCCGCTGCGGCTCCGGGCTGCAGGCCGTCCTGCAGGCGGTGCTCACCGTCGGGCAGGGCTGGGCGGACCTGGTCGTCGCCGGCGGCGTCGAGGCGATGAGCCAGGCCGAGTACTACGCGTTGGGCCTGCAGAAAGGGGTCCGCGGCGACGAGCTGCGGATGGTCAACCGGATCACCCGGGGCCGCACCACTGCGGGCGGGGTGCACTTCCCGGTCCCCGGCGGCATGCTCGAGACCGCCGAGAACCTGCGCGCCGAGTACGCGATCAGCCGCACCGAGCAGGACGAGTTCGCGCTCCGGTCGCAGCAGAAGGCCGTCGCGGCGACGAAGGAGGGCCGGTTCGCCGAGGAGATCGTGCCGGTCACGGTGCCCGGCACCCGCCGCACGCCGGAGACCGTGGTGACCCTCGACGAGCACCCGCGCGCCGGTCTCACCCTGGACGACCTGGCGCGGCTGCGGCCGGTCCGCCGCCACGAGGACCCGGACGCCACGGTGACCGCGGGCAACGCCTGCGGGCAGAGCGACGGGGCGTCGGTCTGTGTGGTGACCACCGCCGCGCGGGCGGCCGAGCTGGGCCTCACCCCGTTCCTCCGCATCGTGACCTCCGCGCTGGCCGGGGTGCCGCCGCGGACGATGGGGATCGGGCCGGTGCCCGCGGTCGCCACGGCGCTCCAGCGCGCCGAGCTGGAGTGGGCGGACATCGACCTGATCGAGGTCAACGAGGCGTTCGCGGCCCAGGTCATCGCCTGCCTGCGGGAATGGGGACTCCCCTCGGACGAGCCGCGGCTCAACGTGAACGGCTCGGGGATCTCCCTCGGTCACCCCGCAGGCGCCACCGGCTGCCGGATCCTCACCACCCTGGCGTACGAGATGCGTCGCCGCGGGAGCCGCTACGGCCTGGAGACGATGTGCATGGGCGGCGGCCAGGGCCTGGCCGCGATCGTCGAGCTCGTGGCGTGAAGGTCCTCTGGGTCCTCGCCCACCCCGAGCCCCGCTCGCTGAACGGTGCGTTGAAGGACGCGGGCGTCGCCGCGCTCGAGCGGGCCGGGCACGAGGTCGTCGTCTCCGACCTGCACGCCATGGCCTGGAACCCGGTGGTCACGGCGGCGGACTACGGCCACGACCCGGACGAGCGGTTCCGGGTCGGGCCGGTGTCGGCCCAGGCCCGCACCGCCGGGACGCTGAGCGCGGACGTGCGCGCCGAGCAGGACAAGGTCGCGGCCGCCGACACGCTCGTCGTCCAGTTCCCGCTGTGGTGGTACGGCATGCCCGCGATCCTCAAGGGCTGGTTCGACCGCGTGTTCCTCAAGGGCTTCGCCTACGGCGTCGTCGATCCCGACCACCCCGGCCGCACGCTGCGCTACGGCGAGGGCCCGCTCGCCGGCAAGCGGGCCCTCGTCCTGACCACCGTCGGCGGGCGCGGACCGGACCTCGGACCCCGCGGCGTCCACGGGCACCTCGAGGAGCTGCTCTTCCCCCTGCAGCACGGCACCCTGTTCTACGTCGGCTACGAGGTCCTGCCGCCCGTCGTCGTCACGGGCGCGAACCGGGTGTCCGACGACGAGTTCGCCACGGCCGCGAGGGAGCTGTGCGAGCGGGTGCTCGCCGTCCCGCACACGACCCCGCTCCCGTTCCGCAGGCAGAACGGCGGGGACTACGACGACGACCTCGTCCTGCGCGACCACCTCGCCCCCGGCCGGGCCGGGCTCGGGATCCACCGGCGCGATCGACCCACGGAGACGGAGAGATGACCGAACCGTTCCTCACCGAGGACCGCCTGGCGATCCAGGCGATGGCCCGCGAGTTCGCGATGAAGGAGGTCCTGCCCGTCGCCAACGAGCTCGACCCCGAGCACGGCGAGATCCCGATGGCCCTGCGGGAGAAGATGGCCGGGCTGGGCTTCTTCGGCATCCTCATCCCGGAGGAGTACGGCGGGCTCGGCCTGGGCCTGTCCGAGTACGCGATCATCGTCGAGGAGCTGGCCCGCGCCTGGATGAGCGTGGCCAGCCTGATCGCCCGCGGGCAGCAGTTCACCGCCGGCTTCGACGCCGACCAGCGCGCCCGCTACCTGCCCGCCATGGCGCGCGGCGAGTTCCTCAGCGCGTTCGCGTTGTCCGAGGCCGAGGCGGGCTCCGACGTCGCCAACCTGAGCTGCCGCGCCGTCCCGGACGGCGAGGGCTGGCGGATCACCGGTCAGAAGATGTGGTGCACCTTCGCCGACGGCTCGGACTACCTGCAGGTCTTCGCGCGGACCGAGCCCGTCGACCCGGCGCACCGCTCGCGCGGGGTGACCTGCTTCCTCATGCCCAAGCAACGGGGCACCCTGCCCGAGGGCGTCACCGGCACCCCGGTCCGCAAGATCGGGTACCACGGCTGGAGGACCTGGGAGCTCGCCTTCGACGGCGCCTGGGCGAGCGAGATCGTCGGCGAACCGGGCAAGGGCTTCCGCATCGCCATGGGTGACCTCGACACCGCCCGCATCCACACCGCGGCCCGCGCGATCGGGCTGGCCCGCGGGGCGCTGGAGGACTCGATCGCCTACGCCGGTGAGCGGGTCCAGTTCGGCCGCCCGATCGGCGTCAACCAGGCGCTGCGGTTCACGATCGCCGACATGGCGGCGCAGGTCGAGGCCGCGCGGGCCCTGATGTACCAGGTGTGCACCGCGGTCGACGCCGGCCGGCCCAGCCCGACGCAGGCCTCGATGGTCAAGCTCGTGGCCTCCGAGATGGCCGAGCGGGTGACCAGCGAGGGCCTGCAGATCCACGGCGGCGCCGGCTACACCACCGACTTCCCGGCCGAACGCTACTGGCGGGACGCGCGGCTCACCACGATCTTCGAGGGGACGTCGGAGATCCAGCTGCGGATCATCTCCGACGCTCTGCTGGGGAGGACCGACCGTGCCTGAGACGCACCGCTCCTGAGACACACCGCCCGTCGTCCCTCCGCCGCGGCAACCGGATCGGTGGGGCACGCCCACCGATGCACGACGCCCGGTTCGCCATCAGACTGCGCGGTGGGCCAGGGCGCGAGCCGCGGGCCCCGACGGTTCGGCGCCGGCTGGGCCGTGGACCGCTGTCCCGTCAGGCGTCTGCGCGCGAGCTCGGATGCAGCCCAGGCATCCCGGCGGGGCTGCCGTGCGGGATCCACCGGGCCAGCAGGTCCCGGCCGAACAGCTCGTCGACGACCATGCAGCCCGCTCCGGTCGGGCCCGCTCGTTCGCCCAGCGACGCCCGCGCGATCTGCAGGTCGCGGGTGGCCAGCGGCAGAGACCGGCGGTAGACCGACTGGCGAACCCCGGCCAACAGCAGATCGCCGGAGGTCCCGACCCGGCCGCCGAGCAGGATCGTCGACGGGTTGAAGAAGTTGACGATGGCCGCCACGGTGTCGCCGACCAGGCGACCGGCACGCGACAACAGCTCGACCGCGACCCGATCGCCGAACTCGGCGGCGCGCACGACGTCGTCGGACGTGATCTCGCCCGCCTTCGCCAGCCGCTCGGTCAGGTGCTCCCCCCGGTTGTCCAGGGCGGCCGCCGTCGCATCCCGGGCCAGTGCGGCGCCGCCCGCGAACGCCTCCAGGCAGCCGACGTTGCCGCAACGGCACACCACCTGCTCCGCGCCGGGGACCGATCCGGTCAACCCGACGTGTCCGATGTCGCCCGCCGAGCCCTGCGCGCCGCGGTGCAGCCGTCCGCCGGAGATCAGTCCCGCCCCGATCCCGGTACCGATCTTGACCAGGACCAGGTCGGGGGATCCGACCCCCCGGCCCGCCCGGTACTCGCCCAGCGCCATCAGGTTGACCTCGTTGTCCACGAACGCGGGCGCGTCGTAGCGGGTGGCCAGCCGGTCGCGGACCGGGTAGCCGTCCCAGCCCGGCATGATCGGTGGCGCCACCGGACGGCCGGAGGCGAACTCGACGGGGCCCGGCACCCCCAGACCGACGCCCCAGACGGCGGGAGCGCCCCGGTCGGCGAGCAGCTCGTCGAACAGGCTCTCCACCCGGCTCAGGCTGGCCTCCGGCCCGGTGGCGATGTCCCAGGCGCGACTCCGGTGGTCGACCAGACGTCCGCTCAGGTCGGCCACACCGGCGTCGAATCCGGTCACCCCGAGCGAGGCCACCAGCAGCACCCCCGCATCGGCACGGAAGCGCAGCTCGCGCGGCGCTCGGCCGCCGGTGGACGTGCCGAGGTCGCCTTCGGTCACCAGACCCGCTGCCTCCAGCTGCCCGAGCCGCTGCGAGACGACCGTGCGCCCCAGCCCGGAGCGACGGGCCAGCTCCGGACGTGTGCGCGCGCCGCCGGAACGAACCAGGTCGAGCACGGTGACCAGCGTGTCCAGCTGGTCCGGCGCGACCCCTTGCACGGACGGTCCCACTCGGCGACCTCCTCGTTCCGCCTCGGCCAGGCTTCCGAGGATAGTCCATTGACTTTTGTGCAGATCAAACTTTACTGTCATCGCATCGATCGCAAGTGCGGCGCCGTGGCCGCACCGAAGGAGGTGGGTCGTGCGTCTCGGCTATCACTCGATCACGTGGGGCGGCGTCACCGGCGCCGCGGCCGGGGTGACCAGCGTCAAGGACCTCGTCTACCGGGTCCCCGGAGACATGGACCGGGCGCTGCGCGAGATCTCCGCCGCCGGCTACCGGGGCGTCGAGATGTTCGACGGGAACGTGCGCGAGTTCGCCGAGGTCCGCGACGACCACCCCGGCTCACTGCACCGGCTGCTCGACGAGACCGGGCTGTCGCTGGTCGGGGTCTACACGGGCGGGAACTTCGTCTACCCCGAGATCCTGCCCGATGAACTGCACCGGGTGCGCCGGGCCGCTGAGGACGCCGCCCGGTTCGGCGCGGCACAGCTGGTGGTCGGTGGCGGTGCGCCGCGAGCGCAGGGGATCGCCGACGGCGACCACGACCGGCTCGCCCGGGCCCTCGACACGGTCGCCGGGATCGCGGCGGAACACGGCCTGTCCGCCTGCTACCACCCGCACCTGGGCACGATCGGCCAGTCCCCGGAACAGATCGAGGCCGTGTTCTCCCGGTCCACGATCGGCTTCTGCCCGGACACCGCCCACCTGGCCGCCGGTGGTGGCGACCCGGCCGCGCTGATCCGTCGCCACGCGGACCGGATCCGGCACGTGCACCTCAAGGACCTCGGGGCCGACGGTGCGACGTTCCTGCCGCTCGGCCGCGGCGTGCTCGACCTGGACGGTGTGCTCGCCGCCGTCGCCGAGGTCGGCTACGACGACTGGCTGGTCGTCGAGCTGGACTCCTACGACGGCGACCCGGCCGAGGCGGCACGGATCAGCCGCGCCTGGCTCGACGGCGCGCTGGACCGGGCCGGGCTGACCGTGACGACGAGTTGAGACAGGAGCAACCGATGGCGGACAGGCTCCGCGCCGGGATCATCGGCGCCGGGTTCATCGGCGGCGTGCACGCACACGCCGTCCGGGCGGCCGGGGGCGAGGTGACCCGCGTCGCGGCCTCGCGCCCCGACCGGTCGGAGGAGGCCGCCGTCCGCCTCGGTGCCCGCACCGCGGCCGTGAGCGGCGACGCCCTGATCGACGCCGACGACGTCGACGTGGTGCACGTGTGCTCCCCGAACTCCACCCACGTCGCCCTGGCCCGCCGGGCGCTGGCCGCGGGCAAGACGGTGGTCTGCGAGAAGCCGCTCGCGACGACGCTGGACGACGCGCGGGCGCTGGTCGCCGCGGCCCGAGGCCGGGTCGCGACGGTGCCCTTCGTCTACCGCTTCCACCCCGCGGCCCGGGAGATCCGGGCCCGGGTCCACGCGGGCGGGGCCGGGCCGCTGCACCTGCTGCACGGTGCCTACCTCCAGGACTGGCAGGCGGCCGGAGCGCCGGCCGGATGGCGCGGCGACGCCGCCGAGGGCGGCGCGCACCGTGCGTTCGCCGACGTCGGTGTGCACTGGTGCGACCTGGTCGAGTTCACCAGCGGGCACCGGATCACCCGCCTGCTCGCCGCGACCGCGGGCGGGGGCACGGCCAGCACCGTCCAGTTCGAGACCGACAGCGGCGCCACCGGCTCGGTCGTGGTCAGCCAGACCGCGCTCGGCCGGCGCAACGCGCTGCGCATCTCCCTCGACGGCGAGCGGGCGGCCTACCGCTTCGACCAGGAGTCGCCCGAACAGCTGTGGATCGGTGACCGCGACGGCGACCGGGTGCTGCACCGCGGCGCGCCCGCGTACTCGCCGGCCGCGGCACGGTACTCACTGCTCCCGCCCGGCCACCCGCAGGGCTACCAGGACTGCTTCAACGCGTTCGTGGCCGACACCTACTCCGCGGTCCACGGCGATGCACCGGACGGGCTGCCCACGTTCGCCGACGGCCTGCGTGCTGCCGCACTGACCGACGCGGTGATCCGCTCGTCGGAGTCCTCGACCTGGGTGGAGGTGCCCTCGTGAAACTCGGAATGCTCACCGCCTGTCTGCCCGACCGGCCGCTGGACGAGATCGCCCGATGGGCCGCGGGAGCGGGCTACGAGGCCCTCGAGGTGGCGGCCTGGCCGGCGATCGGCGACCGGCCGTTCACCGCCAGCCACCTCGACGTCGCCGCGTTCGGCGAGCGCGAGGCCGACACCACGCGCGCGCTGTTCGACGAGCACGGTCTGACGCTGAGCTCGCTGGCGTTCTACGACAACAACCTGCACCCCGACCCGGCCGAACGCGCCGCCGTGCACGCCCACCTCGCGGCCTGCATCGACGCCGCCGCGCTGCTCGGCTGCCCGACCGTCGGGACGTTCGTCGGGCGCCATCCCGGCCGGACGGTGGCGGAGAACCTGCGCGACGCCGAGGAGATCTTCCCACCGCTGGTGGAGCGGGCCGGCGAACACGGCGTCAAGCTGATCGTCGAGAACTGCGTGATGGAGGGCTGGCACCCGGACGGCTACCCGGGCAACCTCGCTTACTCCCCGGAGCTGTGGGAGTGGATGTTCTCGCTCGGGCTCTACCTCAACTACGACCCCAGCCACCTGGTGTGGATGGGCATCGACCCGGTCGAGGCCCTGCGTCCCTACGTCGACAGGATCCCGCACGCCCAGGCCAAGGACATCCAGCTCTTCCCGGAGCGGCGCCACCGCTACGGCTGGCCGGGCAAGGCCGTCGTGCGCGAGGACCCGTTCGACGTCGGCTGGTGGCGTTACCGCGTGCCCGGACTCGGTGACGTGGACTGGCGCCGGGTCGTCGACACCCTCTACGAGGGCGGCTTCGACGGCGTGCTCTCGGTCGAGCACGAGGACCCGGTCTGGGGCGGCACCGAGGACCGGATCCACACCGGCCTGGAGGTCGCCCACCGCACCCTGCGGCCGCTGATCGTGGCCTGAGTCGCTCGGCGGGGCCCGGCCGGGCCCCGCCTGCACCCCCGCACCTCGATGAGAAGGGCGGGACCACGGCCGGCCCCGTCCGGGGCCGGCCCCCACCCGTGCACTGCCCGCAGCAAAGGAGCTAGGGAGATGGGCGAGACCTTCGACGTCGTCGTGGTCGGCGGCGGGACGGCCGGCTGCATCGTGGCGGCCCGGCTCAGTGAGGACCCCGGCCGGCGGGTGCTGCTGATCGAGGCCGGGCCCGACTACGCCACCGCGGTACCGGCCGCCGTGCTCGAGGGCCGGGTGGTCCCGATGCGCGGACACGCGGCGGACGTCGACCCCCGCCACGACTGGGGGCTGGCCGCGGAGGGGGCCGGCGGCGCACCGATCTCGGTGCCGCAGGGCCGGCTGATCGGGGGCGGCTCGGCGATCAACGGCATGATCTCGCTGCGCGGCGCCACGGCCGACTTCCGGGAGTGGGCCGAGCGGGGCAACCCGCGCTGGGACTGGGCGCACGTGCTGGCCGCCTACCGCGCGCTGGAGGACGACCCGGCCCCCGGCCCGGACATCCACGGCCGCGGCGGCGCGTTCCCGATCGCACGCGCCGAGGAACACGAGTTCGCCCCGCTGCAGGCCGCGTTCGTGCGGAGCTGCCGGGCGCTCGGGGCCGGGTACCAGCCGGACTTCAACGCCCCGGACGCCGAGGGCGTCGGTCCCGCCCCGATGAACCGGGTCGGCACCACCCGGATGTCCACCGCGGCGACCCACCTGGCGCCGGCCCGCGGACGGCCCGGCCTGACGGTGCGCGGTGACCTCCACGTCCGGCGCGTCGTCCTCCGGGGCACCACCGCGACCGGCGTCGAGCTGACCGACGGCACGGTGATCGACGCGGGCGAGGTGGTGCTCACCGCCGGCGCGATCCAGACCCCGGCCCTGCTGCAGCGCTCCGGGGTGGGTCCGGCGGCGCTGCTGTCCGGGCTGGACGTCCCGGTCGTCGCGGACCTTCCGGTGGGGGAGAACCTGGGCGACCACTTCTCGGTGCCCCTGCTGGCCGCGCCGCGCGAGGGCACCTGGGCTCCGGAGGACTTCAGCCTGCAGACGGTGCTGCGCACCTCGACCGCGGCGCAGCCGGGCGCCCTCGACGCGCAGCTGACCATGTTCACCTACCTCGACGTGTCCACCACCGAGGCCGGTGCGCGGGGGCTGGCCGGCACCGGCGGGACGGGCCACGGCCAGCTCGCGGGGATGGGGTGCGTGCTGAACAAGCCCCGTTCGGTCGGCACGGTGCGGATCACCTCCACCGACGCGACGGTGCTGCCCCGGGTCGCACCGGGCTATCTGACCGAGCAGGTCGACCGGGACGCGATCCGCGAGATCGTCCGGCTCGGCTGGGCCGTCATCACGGGCGAGCCGCTGGCCGGGATGCTGCACGAGCCGATCGGGCTCGACGCCGCCACCGTCGCCGACGACTCCGCCCTGGACGCCGCGATCGAGACCATGACCGCGTCGGGCTACCACTTCACCGGCACCTGCGCCATGGCCCCGGCCGGGCGCGGCGGTGTGGTGGACCAGGACGGGAGGGTGCACGGACTGGCCGGTCTGCGGGTCGCGGACGCCTCGGTGATCCCCGTGGAGCCCGCCGCCAACACGATGCTGCCCACCGTGATGACCGCGGAGCGGCTCGCCGCCGCGGCCCGCGGGCGCTCCTTCCCGGAGGCGTCGTGAGCACCCCGGTGGTCGAGATGTCCGGCGTCGCGAAGCGCTTCGGCGGCGTCGTCGCGGTCCGCCACGTCGACCTGGAGCTGTTCCCCGGCGAGGTGCACGCGCTGCTCGGGGAGAACGGTGCCGGCAAGAGCACGCTGGTCAACATGCTGGCGGGCGTGCACCGGCCGGACGCCGGCACGATCGCCGTGGACGGCACCGAGGTGACGATCCCGAACCCGCGCGTCTCGCGGTCCCTGGGTATCTCCGTGGTGCACCAGCACCCGGTGACGTTCCCCGACCTGACGGTGGCGGAGAACATCATGCTGGCCGGTCCCGCGCCCCGCAGGCGCACCCGGCTGCTGGACCGGGGCGCGGTCCGCCGGCACGCCCGCGAGGCACTGGCCCGCCTGGACGTCCGGCTCGACATCTCGGCCGAGGTCAAGCTCCTGTCCGCGGCGGACCAGCAGCTGCTCGAGATCGCCAAGGCACTCGACGCGGACACCCGGCTGCTGGTGCTCGACGAGCCCACCGCGGCGCTGTCCACCCGGGAGGTGGACCGGCTGATGGAGATCATCGCCCGGCTCAAGGCCGACGGCGTCGCGGTGCTGTTCGTCGGCCACCGGCTGAACGAGGTGTTCGCGCTCGCCGACCGGGTGAGCGTCTCCCGCGACGGGGCCACGGTCGTCTCCGGTCCGGCGCACGAGTTCACCCCGGAGTCGGCGGTCGGGCACATGGTCGGCCGTTCGGTGGAGACGGTGTTCCCGAAGGCCGACGTCGAGCTCGGGCCGGTGCGCCTGGAGGTGCGCGGCCTGGGCAGGCGGGGCGCCTACACCGACGTGTCGTTCACCGCGCGCCGCGGCGAGATCCTCGGCCTGGCCGGGCTGGTCGGCGCCGGTCGGACGGAGATCGCCCATGGGCTGTTCGGACTCGAACCGGCCGACACCGGCGAGATCCTGCTCGACGGCATCCCGGTGGACATCGCGACGCCGCAGCAGGCGATGCGCCACGGGATCGCCTACGTGCCCGAGGACCGGCAGTCCGAGGGCGTGGTGCTGGAGCACTCGATCGCCTTCAACCTGCCGCTGGCGCTGCTGGAGCGGCGGCCCCGGTTCGGTCTGCTCTCCCCGCGCGCCGACCGCGCGCTCGCGGACGACTACATCGAGCGGCTCGGCATCCGCACCAGCGGTCCGGACCAGCTGCTGGGCCAGCTGTCCGGGGGCAACCAGCAGAAGGTCGTCATCGCGAAGTGGCTGGCCACCGACCCGTCGGTGCTGATCCTCGACGACCCGACCAAGGGCATCGACGTCGGTGCCAAGGCCGAGGTGCACCGGCTCGTCTCCGAGCTGGCCGGACGCGGCCTGACCATCCTCCTGATCAGCAACGAGCTCGAGGAGCTGTTGTCGGTGTCCGATCGCGTGGTCACGTTCTACCGCGGTGCCCAGGGGCCCGGGTTCGACCGGCGTCCGTTCGACGCGGGACAGGTTCTCGCCGCGATGACCGGGCAGGTGGCCGATGTCCACATCTGACACGCGCACCGCGCCGGAGGCGGGACCCACGCCGGGGGTCCGGCGGCGGATCCCCCGGGAGGCGGGCCTCGGCGTCGTCCTGGTCGTGCTCGTGGTGTCGTTCGCGACGTTCACACCCCGGTTCGCCACCGGTGACACGTTCGCCCAGATCGGCACCGACCTGGCCATCGTGCTCATCGTCGCGGTCGGCCAGGCCCTCGTGCTGTTCACCCGCAACATCGACGTCTCGGTCGGGTCCACGGTCGGGCTCACCGCCTACCTCGCGGCCGGTCTCACCGCAGCCGTCCCCGGGCTGCCGGTAGCGCTGTCGGTACTGGCCGCCTGCCTGCTCGGGGCGGCCCTGGGCGCGGTGAACGGCGCCCTGGTCGCGACGCTCAAGGTGCCGTCGATCATGGTCACACTGGGCACGCTCTACATCTTCCGCGGGCTCAACTCCGCGTGGGCGGGCAGCTCGCAGATCACCGCGCAGAACCTGCCGGCCTCCTACTCGGCGATCGCCACCGGGACGGTGCTCGGGATCCCGCTGATGGTCCTCTACGCGCTGGCCGTCGCCGCGCTGGCGCACCTGGTCGTCCGGCACACCGTCACCGGCCGCGCGATGCTCGCCGTGGGCAGCGCCCCCGCATCGGCCGAACGGACCGGCATCGCCTCGAAGCGGCTGGTCTTCGGGGCCTACACCGCCACCGGGCTGCTGTGCGGCCTCGCCGGGGTCCTCTGGGGCGCCCGCTACGGCACGGTCGACTCCTCCGTGGCGACCGGCTTCGAGCTCGTCGTCCTGGCCGCCGTCGTCGTCGGCGGCGTCAGCATCACCGGCGGGGTCGGCACCGTCGGCGGGGTCGTGCTGGGCGCCGCGATCCTGTCCGTGATCGGCACCGGACTGGCGCTCGCCGACGTCTCCGCATTCTGGCTGCAGGCCGTCCAGGGACTGGTGATCATCCTGGCCATCACCCTCGACCTGGTCCTGCGGCGCCGCCTGGAATCCCGAGGAGTGTCCACATGACCGCGCAGACGACCGAGCTGCGACCCGTCGCCACCCCCGTGCGACGACGGCTCCCGACCTGGTTCGGCACCTGGGAGATCACGCTCTCCGCACTGGTGGTCCTGGCCCTGCTGGCCGCCTCGGTCACCAGCCCGTACTTCGCGACCGGCCAGAACTTCTCCATCTCGGCGACCGGCGCGCTCGGGCTGAGCCTGATGGTCGTGCCGATGGCGTGGCTGATGGTCGCCGGGGAGATCGACCTCTCGGTGGCGTCGACGTTCGCGCTCTCCGCGACGGTGTTCGGCCTGGCCGTGTCCGGAGGCCTGGGCACCTGGCCCGCGATCGGGCTGGGTGTGCTGACCGGGGCGCTGGCCGGGCTCGTCAACGGACTGCTCGTGGTGGACGTCGGGCTGCCGTCGCTGATCGTCACGATCGGGACGCTGGGCCTGTACCGCGGGCTGTCCTACGTGCTGCTGGAGAACCGGGGCATCAGCGACCTGCCGCCCGGGCTGACCACCTTCGCCCAGGAGAACCTGCCCGGCACCCTGGTGCCCTACGGCTTCGTGGCCTTCGTCGTGCTGGCCGTCGCGGCGGCGGTGCTGATGCACCGCGGCACGGTGGGCCGGGCCGTGTTCGCGATCGGCAGCAACGCCCGGGTGGCCCGCTTCTCCGGGCTGCGGGTGGGCGCGGTCAAGCGTGGCCTGTTCGTGGTCTCCGGCGTCGTGGCCGCGGTGGCGGGCATCGCCTACGCCGGATACGTCAGCACCGTCCGTGCCAGCAACGGCACCGGCCTGGAGCTGATCGTGGTGGGCATCGTGCTGATCGGCGGGATCAGCATGTACGGCGGGAAGGGCTCGTTCGTGGGGGTGCTGCTGGCCCTGCTGCTGGTCACGGTCCTCACGAGCTGGATGACGCTGGCCGACGCCGAGACCGCCGTGCAGTACATGGTGACCGGGTTGCTGATGGTCGGCGCGGTCGTCGTGCCCGCGGTGTCCCGGCGGGTGACCGCGTGGCGGGAACGCCGCCGCGCGGCCGGGAGCGTCCGGTGAGGCGCCCCGGCGTGGGAGCCGCCGTCGCGGTGGCGGCGCTGCTGACGCTCACCGCGTGCGCGGCCGCCGAGCCGTCCGGACCACCGCCGCCGCGGCCGGTCGCGGACTGCAACCTGACCATGATCCCCAAGAGCACCGACAACCCGTACTTCGCCGCGGTGCGCACCGGGATGGTCGACGCCCAGCGCGAGCTCGGCGGTGACCTGTCGTTCGTCGGCCCCGCGGCCGGCGACGTCACCGGGCAGATCCAGCGCATCCAGAGTGGACGCCAGCGCGGTTCCTGCGTGATCGGCATCTCCGCGGTGGACTCGTCGGCGGTCGCGCCGGCGCTGGACGCCGCCCGCGCCGACGGGTCGCGGGTCATCAGCTACGACGCCGACGTCAGCGACGGCTCGCGGGGCCTGTTCGTCAACATGGCCACGGCCGACGAGCTCGGCCGCGCCCAGTTCGACATCCTCGCCCGAGCGATGGGCGGCACCGGCGAGTTCGGCATCGTGTCCTCCCAGAGCACGGCCGAGGTGACCAACGGCTGGATCGACGTCATGAAGGCCCAGCTCGCCACACCGCAGTACCGCGGCATGCGCCTGGTCAAGACCTCCTACGGCGACGACGACGCGAAGAAGAGCTACGACGCCGCCGTCGCGCTGCTGCGGGCCCACCCGGACCTGCGGGGGATCATGGCGCCGACCCCGATCGCGATGGAGGCCGCGGTCAAGGCCGCCACCGACCTGGGTGTGGCCGACCGCGTGGTGGTCACCGGCCTGGGCAACCCGGGCACCCAGGCCCAGCTGCTCACCAGCGGCCGGGTCCCGGCCTACGTGCTGTGGAGCCCCCGCGACCTGGGCTACCTGACCTACTACGCGGCCGCCGCCTACACCGCGGGCGAGATCACCGGCCGGCCGGGCGAGACCTTCGACGCCGGGCGCCTGGGGCGCCGGACCGTCGGGCCCGGCGGGGAGATCGTGATGGGCCACCCGATCACGTTCACCCGGGACAACGTCGGTCGCCACCTGCATGACTTCGAGACCACCGGCTGAGCGAGGAGACATGTTCCGCTACACGTACAACACCCTGGCCTACGGCCGGGAGCCGCTGTCGGAGGGGATCGCCCGGCTGGCCCGGTACGGCTACGACGGCGTCGAGCTCGTCGGGGAACCCGCCGAGCAGGACGCCGGACGGATCCGCGCCGACCTGGACCGGCACGGCCTGGTCGCATCCTCGATCATCAGCATCTTCACGCCCGAGCGCGACATCGTGAGCACCGATCCCGCCGTGCGACGACGTGCCGTGGACTACGTGCGCGGCAACGTCGACCACGCCGCCGCGCTCGGTGCCGAGGTCGTCACGTTCACCCCGACGGCCTGCATGAAGATCGTCCCCGGCGCCGATCGCGCCCGGGAGTGGCAGTGGGCGGTCGAGGCCGCACGCGCGGTCGGCGACCACGCGGGGGAGCGCGGGGTGCGGATCGCGGTCGAGCCGTGGAACCGCTACGAGACCTACCTGATCAACCGGATGGACCAGGCCGTCGCCTTCGTCGACGAGGTCGCCCGCCCGGCCGTCGGCGTCATGGCCGACACCTTCCACATGGCCATCGAGGAGACCGACATCGCGGCCGCGATCCGCCGTGCCGGGGCCCGCCTGACCCACGTGCACCTGGCCGACTCCAACCGCGCCGCCCCGGGCTACGGGCACCTCGACTTCGCCCCGGTCCTCGCCGCGATCGCCGACATCGGTTACGAGGGCTGGATCTCCTACGAGCTGCTGCCCGCTGCCGGCGACGTGTGGGGGGTGCTCTCCGGTGCGGGCGCCCCGGAGTTCGGCGACCTCTACACCGGGGCCGCGATCGCCCACACCAGGGCCGTCGTGGCCGGGCTGGGGGAGCGCACGTGAGCCGTCCACTCGGTCTGAGCACGTTCCTGCTGGCGTCCCCGTTCTCCGACGACGCCGTGCGGCCGGCGTTCGAGCAGGTCGCGGCGCTCGGCTACGACCTCGTCGAGGTGTGCGTGGAGGACCCGGCGGTCCTGTCGGCACCGGTGCTGAGCGCGGCCGCCCGGGAGACCGGTCTGGCCGTGGGCGTGTGCGGCGCGTTCGGGCCCGAGCGCGACCTGTCCCACGACGACCCGGCCCGACGCCGGCAGGGGGTGGACTACCTGCGCGGCTGCATCGACCTCGCCGCCGAGGTCGGTTCGCCGCACGTCGCCGGGCCGATGTACGCGACGACCGGCAGGGCCCGGATGCTCCCGCCGGACGAGCGTGCCCGGCAGTTCCGGTGGGCCGCGGACAGCATCCGGGAGGCCGCCGACCACGCCGCGGAGCGCGGCGTCGCGCTGGCGGTCGAACCGCTGAACCGGTTCGAGACCGACCTGGTCAACACCGTCGAGCAGGGCCTGGAGCTGTGCGCCGTCACCGGCCGGGACAACGTCGGCCTGCTGCTGGACACGTTCCACATGAACATCGAGGAGAAGCACCTGGGCGACGCCGTACGGCTCGCCGGTGACCGGGTGTTCCACGTCCAGGTCGCCGAGAACGACCGGGGAACGCCGGGCAGCGGGCACGTGCCGTGGGCGGAGTTCTTCGGCGCGCTCGACGACATCGGCTACCGCGGCCAGGTCGTCGTCGAGTCGTTCCTGCCCACCGTGGCCGAGATCGCCCGCGCCGTGTCGCTGTGGCGCCCGGTCGCGGACTCGCCGCACGCACTGGCCCGCGACGCGATCGCATTCCTGCGCTCGGCGGACGTCCGCCGGGTCCGGTCGTGACGGCCCCGGAGCAATGACCACCACCTACGAGGGAGCGAACCCCATGGAGATCGTCGACCACCACGGTGAACGGGTCCGGCACGGCCGGGCCACGGTCAACGGCGTCCGTCTGCACTACCTGACCGCGGGCGAGGGCGAGCCCGTCCTGCTGCTGCACGGGGTGCCCAAGACCTCCTACCACTGGCGGCACGTGATTCCGTTGCTGACCCCGCACCACCGGGTCGTGGTGCCGGACATGCGCGGCCTCGGCGACTCCGAGCACGCCGTCGGTGGCTACGACATGGCGAACGTCGCCGAGGACTTCGCGGAGCTGATGACCGAGCTCGGCCACGACCGCTTCCGGGTGGTCGGTGAGGACTGGGGCGCCGCGGCGGCGTACCAGCTCGCGGCCAACCACCCCGACCGCGTCCAGCAGCTCGTCTACCAGGAGATGATCCTCCCCGGGTTCGGGCTCGAGGACTACTCGTTCCTGACCCCGGACAACGTGCGCAGCTACGTGTGGCTGTGGCACATCAACTTCTACTCCGTGCCCGAGTTCCCCGAGATGCTGATCAGCGGCCACGAGCGGGAGTACTTCTCCTACTTCATGAAGCACGAGACCCACGACCCGTCGGCGATCACCCCCGACGCGCTCGACGAGTACGTGCGCTGCTACTCCTCGCCCGGTGGCGTCCGGTGCATGTGCGAGATCTACCGGGCGACGCTCACCGACGGCGACCAGAACCGGGAGTCCGCGCGGACCCGGCTCCCGATGCCGGTGCTGGCCGTGGGCAGCGAGCACTTCATCGGTGCCGACAACGAGCGGCAGATGCGCGAGGTCGCCGATGACGTCCGCGCGGTGATCCTGCCGTGGGGCCACCAGCTCGCCGAGGAGTCGCCCGCGGAGCTGGCCGGGCACTACCTGCGCTTCTTCGCCGGGGAGACGGCATGACCTACGCGGTCCGCGACGGCCGGCTCGTCGGCCCGGACGGGAACCCGTTCCTGTCCCTCGGCCTCAACCACACCGACGAGGCGGCACTGAAGTTCCCCCGCGCCGTCGACGTGTGGCGCGAACGCTACGGGTCGCGGCAGCGCTGGATCCGTGACGGCGTCGTCGCGGACCTGCGCGGGTGGGGGTTCAACACGCTGGGGTGGACGAGCGAGTACGTCGCGGGCGGCTGGGGCGAGGCGCTGGACTGGTTCGGCGACCCGATCGACCTCAAGCACTCCGAGCAGTGGACCGCTGCCGAGCTGCGCGGCGCGGGGATGCCCTACGTCGCCCAGGTGCGGGTGGCCGAGATCGAGGACTGGAACGGTCACCCGGCGTTCCGGCCGCTCGACGACGACTTCGTCGACTGGTGCGACCACCTGGGCCGCGCGATCGCTGCGGAGCACGCCGACTCGCCGGACCTGCTCGGCTACTTCCTGGTCGACATCCCGGCCTGGTTGCCGCACGCGTCCGGCCGGGACTTCGCCGAGCTCGCCGGCCTGGAGCCGGGCGCACGGGAACGCGCGCTCTACGACGTCGCCAGCCGCTACTACGAGACGATCGCGACGGCCCTCCGCCGCTACGACCCGCACCACCTGATCCTCGGCGACCGGTTCAACGGGAACAAGGGGATCCCGGAGCCGGTGCTGCGGGCCATGGCCCCGCACGTCGACGTCCTGTCCGTGCAGTACTTCACCGAGCCGACCGACGCGTCGCGCCGGGGGATGCGCGACGACCTGGCCCGCTGGCGTGCCCAGTGCGGGGACAAGCCGGTGATCGTCGCCGACATCGGGAACTGGACCCCGACCGAGCTCGACCCGCACCGCGAGGGCCTGCCCGACCACGCCGCCCGCGGCGCGGACTACGGCGCCGCGATGGAGGTCCTGCTCGACGAGCCCTGGTTCGCCGGGTGGCACTGGTGCGGCTACGTCGAGAACACCGGTGGGCGCGGCTGGGGGCTCAAGGACCCGTGGGACGAGCCCTACCGGCCCCTGACCGACGCGATCACCGAACACAACCGCCGCGCCGCGGCGTACCGGAAGGGGAACTGAGATGGGACAGCTGGACGGCAAGGTCGCGGTGATCACCGGCGGTGGGCGCGGGCAGGGACGGGCGCACGCGCTCCGTCTCGCCCGCGAGGGCGCCGACATCGTCACCTGCGACATCACCGAGCAGGTGCCCACGGTCCCGTTCGCCACCGGGCGCCCCGGCGACCTCGAGGAGACCGTCGCGCAGGTGGAGGAGCTGGGTCGTCGCTGTATCGCGCTCGAGGGCGACGTGCGCCGCACCGCGGACATGGCCCGGCTGGCGGACACGGCGATGAGCGAGTTCGGCCGCATCGACATCCTGCTGGCCAACGCCGGGATCCTGAGCCTGTCGGACAACACCTGGGAGCTCACCGACGAGGCCTGGGACGACATGATCGACATCAACCTGACCGGCGTGTTCAAGGCCTGCCGGGCGGTGGTCCCGCACATCCGGGCGGGCGGCGTCGGCGGCTCGATCGTGATCACGTCGTCGATCGCGGGGCTGCGCGGCGTGGCCGGCTGCACGCACTACACGGCGGCCAAGCACGGCATCGTCGGCCTGATGCGCACGCTGGCCACGGAGCTCGCGCCGGAGTCGATCCGGGTGAACACCATCCACCCCACCGGCGTCGCGTCGCCGATGTCGAACAACGACTTCTTCCCGCAGTGGCTGACCGAGCACGAGGAGCTGGGCAACGCCATGCGGTTCAACCTGATGCCGGTGGACGCCCTGGCCGAGACCGACGTGTCCGAGGTGATCGCCTTCCTCTGCTCCGACGCCGGGAAGTGGATCACGGGGACGACCGTCCCCGTGGACGCGGGCTTCCTGCTCAAGTAGGCCGCACCGGTGGTGCTCAGCCACCGGACCGCGTGTCCTGCTGTGGCGTCCTGAGATCGATCGGGTAGTCGATGACGGCCCGGTCGACGCAGGCCTTGCCGCCGTGGAGGGCGATGCCGTGCTGGGCCGCCTCGACGGTCAGCGAGACCGTCGGCCTGGGTGGCCCCCGGCCGGGTCGGTGAACCACGGGGTGGTCCGGCTCGGCGGCCCGGGCCACCCGTACCCGTAGTCGGTCGGTCCACCGGGGCGACCGGGGTCGAGGAACGGGGCGGTGCTCGGGGGCACCACCGATAGCACTCCGAGTCGAGAGCCCCCGGGAGCGACCGGCGGGGGCACGTCGTCTCCCCGGCACCCGGGGCCGCGGGGAGGGGGTCAGTAGACCCGCAGCTCCCAGCGGGGGAGTCGGTGGTGGGGTTGCCGTTCCCGATGCAGGTGAAGGTGGTCAGGGCCCCGGGCGCCGCGTTGACGATCTTGGCGCCCTGCTGCTGGCAGACCGTCTTGTTGTTGTCGTAGCCGACCGTCTCCGCGAACGCGGGTGCGGCCACGGCGAGCGATGCGCCCATGGCGATCGCCGCTCCACCGATGAGGATGCCCAGTCGCTTCGTCACCTGCTCTCCTGCCTCGTCGCGGCGTCATCTCCGAGGTGCGCCGCCGGTCGTCGTCGCGGACGGACCGAAGCTGGATCGGTGGTCCCGGGACCCCGCCCGAGACGGGACCGGTCCGGCCGCGGACGGCTCCGAGGCCGTCGACGTCGTCGCCCGTCCCGCCCGGTGGTCGGCGGCGTCCGGCTTCCGCCGGCGTGAGGGACGGGGCGAGTCCGGCGGCTGTCCGAGCCGTCGCCGCCGCAACCCGCCGACGAGCATCCCGACGACCACCGGCAGCAGGGCGAGGAGGAACAGGTGCGCAGTCGCCTCCTGCGCCGCGACCAGCCGGGCGGCGGTCGCCGAGCCACGGGCGAGCAGACCCCCCAGGGCGAACGTGGCGAGCCCCCACACGGAGGCCACCGGGATGCTGACCGCCGCGAACCGGTGGTACGGGAGGACACCGCTCGTGACGCGCGGGACCAGTGTGCGGACCACCGCGAACCACTGTCCGAGCGCGACCGCGAGAAGCGGGCGACGCTCGGCCAGCGGGAGCGCCCGGCCGGCCGCGGCCGGCAGGCCGCGCCTGCTGTGCAGCGCCGCCGG
>NZ_WWFY01000620.1:0-27458 GCF_009864975.1 Pseudonocardia sp. SID8383 | reverse complement strand
TCGGCGCCCCTACCTCGCGTTCCGCGGAACGCGACGGTGCGCCGCCGGTCGGCTCCGGGGTGGCCGGGCGCTCGCTGGGCCGGACGAACCGCTTGGCGGCTCCGCCGTCGTCGGCCGGGCCGGCGGGGCCCGGCGCGATCGCGTTGCGCCGCTCGATGCGTTCCAGGCGTTCGAGCAGCCCGCCGTCGGAGGTCGTGGCCGCCGGGAGCAGCATCCGCGAGACCAGCAGCTCCAGCAGCAGCCGCGGGGCGGTCGCCCCGCGCATCTCGATCAGACCCTGGTGCAGGATCTCGCCGTAGCGGGTGAGGGTGGCCGGGCCGAGCCGGGCGGCCTGGTCGGCCATCCGGGACAGCTCGTCCGCGGCGCCGTCGACCAGTCCCTGCTCGGCCGCGTCCGGCACGGCCTGCACGAGCATCAGGTCGCGGAAGCGCTGCAGCAGGTCCGAGGCGAAGCGACGGGGGTCGTGCCCGGCCTCGACGAGCCGGTCCACCGCGCCGTAGACGGCCGCGCCGTCGGCCGCGGCGAGCGCGTCGACGGTGTCGTCGATCAGGCCGGAGTCGGTCACCCCGAGCAGCGCGACCGCGCGCTCGTAGGTCACACCCTGCGGCCCGGCGCCGGCGAGCAGCTGGTCCAGCACCGACAGCGTGTCCCGGGCCGAGCCGCCCCCGGCCCGGATGACCAGCGGGAACACCGGCGGCGCGACGGTCACCTGCTCCTCGCCGCAGATCTTCTCCAGCAGCGCGCGCATCGTGCCGGGCGGGATCAGCCGGAACGGGTAGTGGTGGGTCCGCGACCGGATCGTCGGGAGCACCTTCTCCGGCTCCGTCGTCGCGAACACGAAGACCAGGTGCTCCGGGGGCTCCTCGACGATCTTGAGCAGCGCGTTGAAGCCCTGGGTGGTGACCATGTGCGCCTCGTCGACGACGAACACGCGGTAGCGCGACTCGGCGGGCGCGTAGAACGCCCGGTCACGCAGCTCGCGCGCGTCCTCGACACCACCGTGCGACGCCGCGTCGAGCTCGACGACGTCGATGCTGCCCGATCCCTCGGGGGCGAGCGCGATGCACGAGTTGCAGACGCCGCAGGGATCCGGGGTCGGCCCCTGCTCGCAGTTCAGCGAGCGCGCCAGGATGCGCGCCGAGGACGTCTTGCCGCAGCCCCGCGGCCCCGAGAACAGATACGCGTGGTTGATCCGCCCCGCGGTGAGGGCGGTGGCCAGGGGCTCGGTGACGTGCTCCTGCCCCACGACGTCGGCCAGCTTGGCCGGGCGGTACTTGCGGTACAGAGCCAGAGCCACGAGGGGAAGGCTACCCAGGGGGTCCGACACTCCGGGGACCCGCTCGGAGACAGAAGGGGACCCCGCGCACCCGCCAGAGCCTGTTGACCCTTGCTGCCTTCCGGCCCTGGGGGAGTTCACAGGATGGACGCCGCACGGGGTCCACGGACAGTGTGCCACGGACGGCGCCGTCGGGCGGCGAGGGGGCCGCGTCGGATCGCCGAGGGCGTCGCGTAACCTCTTTCGCGGAGGATTCGCCTAGTGGCCTAGGGCGCACGCTTGGAAAGCGTGTTGGGAGCAATCCCTCAGGGGTTCAAATCCCCTATCCTCCGCCAGCAGGAAGGCGGAACGCCGGGCACACCCTCGCGGGTGGCCCGGCGTTCGTCGTCCCCGGCTTCGGTCTCCGCGGTGGACGGGCGAGGCGACGAGGTCCGGCATCCCTGCGCACCCTGCGACGGCGCGGCGGCGGACGGGACGTCGCGGCGCTGCGAGGTGGGAAGGCGGTGCTCGATCCGAACCGGGTCCTCCTCAGCGCCGCACTCGGCCTGTGGACGGCGGCACCGCTGATCGCCTACTTCGCGCAGCTCTCCGCGGGAGTCGGCCTCCCCGTCGTACTGACACCGGCGGCAGGACTCGGCCCGCTCATCGTCGTCGTCCCGGCTGTCGTGACCCGGCACAGCCACTCGGCGATCGGTCCGTTCGACCTCCTCCGTGCGGCGATCGCCGGGGCGGCGCTCGTCGTCTGATCCGGCTTCGACGCGGCTCCCACCGCGATGGTCTTCGCGGTCGGCGCCGACACGGCAGCGGCACTCCCCCACCGTCCGGACGGCCTGGCGCGACCGCCGGCTCCGAGAACCTGGTGTTCCACGTCCTGGTCGGCCTCGGAGCTGCGTTCACGCTCCTGACGCTGCGCAGCGGGGTCCCGCCCGACTGGGCATTCGCGGTGTACATCCTGGTCCTGTGCCTGCTGCTCATCAGCCTCGTCACGGCACGCAGGCACTCCGCGCTCGTGTGCTCCGCTCGTCGGCTGCAGGGGCACCTGCGGGCACCAGGCGTCCGCTCGGAGCTCGCCGGCGGTCGATCCGGGTCTAGGGTCGACGACGGACCGGCATCGGAGGACGTGCTGGGGGCCGGCCGCGCCGCCGGTCGAGGGCCGTCGTCCCGCACGGCCGCGCGGTGTCCCGGATGCCCGGTCCCTGGATCCTGCCGTCGTGGAGTGAGGTGGGCGATGGACGTCGATGTCCTGCGCTACGTGGTGACGCTCTCCGAGGAGCTGCACTTCGGACGGTCCGCGGCGCGGCACTATGTCGCCGAGGGGCATTTCGGACGACGGATCCGGCGGCTCGAACGGGAGCTCGGTGTCCGGCTGTTCGACCGCACGACGCGCCGGGTGTCGGTGACGCCGGCCGGGGCCCGCGTCATCGCGCACGCCCGCACGACCCTGGCCTCGTTCGACAGCCTGGTCGAAGCCGTTCGCGGCGTGGAGGCCGACGGGCAGGTGCTGCGGGTCGGGGTACTCGGGTTCGGTGTCGCGCACCGATGGCGGACGCTCGTCTCGGGCATCGCCGCCGCGGCACCGGGGGTCCGCATCGAGTACGAGGAGCTCGATCTGATGGACCAGTACGACGCCGTACGGAGCGGCGACGTGGACGTCGGGCTGGTGCACCATCTGGGTGGCCTCGACGGCCTGGTGATGCAGCCGGTGCTGAGTACGCCACGGGTGGCGGTGGTCCCCCGCACGTCGCCGTTGGCCGACGCGGACCGGCTCGTGGAGGCCGATGTGGCGGATCTGCCGTGGCTCCCGATGGCCGGAGCGGACCCCCGGCTCGCCGAGTGGGCGGCGGCGGGCCGGCAGGGCGGGCGGACAGGGCAGGTGATCCGCCGACCGGCCGCGATCCCGACCGCCGTCGCGACGTCCGGGCGGATCGGCCTGCACGGGGCGGTGGCGGTCCGCTACTGCAGCCATCCGGAGGTGGCCTTCGTGCCGCTGGAGGGAGCGCCCGTCGACGTCGCCGTGGCCACCGGCGGGCACGACGACCGCCCGGTGATCCGGGCGGTCCGGGCGGCCGCGGAGGCCACCGCCGGTGCCCGGGGCCCGGGGATTACGGCCGATCCGATACATGATCCCGGCGCGGCCTGCGTGCTCGACTGAGGGCGTCGGCCCACCGGGGCCGGCTCCCCCGAAGACGTGGAGGCACCCATGGCATCCGGTCGCACCCTCGTCACCGGCGGGCACGTGATCTCGATGGACCCCGCCATCGGTGACCTGCCCACCGGCGACGTCCTGATCTCCGACGGGGAGATCGTCGCCGTCGCTCCCGTCGTGGAGGCCGACGGGGTCGACGTCATCGACGCCACCGGGCACATCGTGCTCCCGGGACTGATCGACACCCACCGGCACACCTGGCAGTCGCTGGTGCGCGGCATCTGTGCGGACTGGCCGCTCGGGGACTACTACTTCGGCATCAGGCTGGGGATCTCACCGGCGATGACCCCCGACGACGTCCGGCTGGGCCAGCTGGTGGGTGCCGCGGACGCGCTCAGCGCCGGTGTCACCACGCTGCTCGACTTCTCGCACACCAACAACACCCCCGACCACTCGGACGCGGCGGTGCAGGGCCTGCGCGACGCGCACATCCGGGCAGCCCACTGCCACGGATTCTTCGAGAGCTCGCCGGGGGGCTCCCGGTTCGGGACCCACGCGGACCGTCTCCGGGACTTCCGACGGCTGGCCGACACCTGGTTCCGCGACGGCGACGGCCTGCTCTCCCTCGGCGTCTCGCTGAACGAGGTCTTCGGAGTGCCCTGGCAGGCGACCCTCGACGAGTTCGCCGTCGCCCGCGAGTACGGCGCCCTGCTCGTCAACCACACCGGATGCGTGTGGGGCAGCTCGATCACCGGTGGGGTCCTCGAGCTCGACGCCGCAGGTGTCCTGGGCCCGGACATCGTCCATGTGCACTGCAACGCACTCACCGGCGAGGAGTGGGCCGCGCTCGTGCGGTCCGGCGGCAAGGTGTCGATCTCGGTCGAGACCGAGCTCAACATGGGTATGGGACGGCCGGTGTTCGAGGCCTGCCGGCGTCACGGCCTGGCCCCGACCCTGTCCGCGGACGTCACGAGCCTCAACAGCGGCGACCTCTGGCACCAGATGCGGTTCGGCCTGGGCTTCGACCGGTGGGACGCCACGCACGCGCTGAACCTGTCCGGCCGCATGCCCGACGTCGTCACCACACCGGCGTCCGACGCGCTGCGGTGGACCACCGTGAACGCGGCCGAGGCGATGGGGCTCGGGGACCGCATCGGCTCGCTCACCCCCGGCAAGCGGGCGGATCTCGTGCTCGTCGGCGGAGACGCACTCGAGCAGCACCCGCGGACGGACCCCTACGGGAGTCTCGTGTTCCAGACGACGGTCGCGGACGTCCGGACCGTGCTGGTCGACGGCCGGGTGGTCAAGCGGGACGGCGTGCTCGTCGATCTCGACGCGGTGGACCTCGGTCGTCGGGCGGACGCAGCGGTCGACGCCCTCCTCGGCCGCATCGCCGACGGCGGCGGGACGCTCCCGGGCACACCACCCGGTGCCTGGGACGCGCTCGAACCGGTCTTCGCCGAGCATCGCAGGGCCGTCGGCCGATGAGCCGCGCGATCGAGCGGGCGGACCTGGTCGAGGTCGCGGCCGGAGTCTTCGCCTACGTGCAGCCCGACGGCAGCTGGATGATCAACAACACCGGTGTCGTGCTGGGCACGCCGAATCGTCCGCTGCTGGTCGACACGACCTCGACGGAGACCCGGAACCGAGCGCTGCTGTCCGTGGTCGCGGAGGTGGCACCGGGCCGCCCGCTCACGCTGGTCAACACCCACCACCACGGGGACCACACCTTCGGCAACTGGCTCCTGGAGGCGGACACCCCGATCCTCGCCCACGAGCACTGCCGCGAGGACCTCCTGGCCGCGGGGCTCGTCGCCGCCCGGCTGCTACCCGGCCCGGACTACGGGCGGCAGGAGATCCGCCCGCCCGACGTCACGTTCGCGGGCCCGATGACCCTGCACCTCGGTGACCGGCCGGTGCAGCTGATACCGGTCGGACCGGCCCACACCCGTGGGGACATCGTCGTCCGGCTCCCCGAGGACGGCGTCGTCTTCGCCGGTGACATCGCGTTCGCCGGTGGCCAGCCCTTCCTCGTCGAGGGCAGCGTCGCCGGGTACCTCCGTGCACTCGAGGAGCTCCGTGCACTCGACGCCGAGGTGCTCGTACCGGGGCACGGCCCGGTGTGCCGTGGAGCCGAGGTCGGCCGTCTGCTGGACGATCTGGAGGGCTACGCCCGCTTCGTCGATGCCGTCGCGAGGGAGGGTCACGCCGCGGGAACTCCCCCGCTGGAGGCCGCACGTGCCGTCGCCGACGACCCCTACCGGGACTGGCAGGAGGCCGAGCGACTCGTCGGCAACCTGTACCGCGCCTACAGCGAGCTCGACGGCGACCCGCCCGGCACCCGGCTCGACCTGGGCGCCGTGTGGGAGGACATGACGGCGTTCCACGGCGGCCCCATCCGCTGTTTCGCCTGAGGAGGAGAGATGCGTCTCGCGACCTGGTCACATGAGGGCGTCGTCCGGTCGGGCGTCGTCACCGACGTCGGGCTGCACGCGTTGCCCGACGGCAGGACCGTGCTGGACCTGGTCCACGCCGGTCTGCCCGCCGCGTTGGAGGCGGGCGCGTCCGCGCTGTCCACGGCGCCGGTCCCGCTGTCCGAGGTCCGGCTGCTGCCGCCGATCGCCCCGCCGACGATCCGCGACTTCGTCGCCTTCGAGGAGCACGTCGAGGGCGTGCTGCGCGCGGTCACCGCCGAGGCGGCGGTGCCGCCGGAGTGGTATCAGGCCCCGACGTTCTACTTCACCAACCCCTACGCCGTCGTGGGCGCGTTCGACGACGTCGCGGTGCCACCGGGCAGCGAGCGGTTCGACTTCGAGCTCGAGGTCGCCTGTGTCGTCGGCAGGGACGGACGCTCGCTGACACCCGAGCAGGCCCGGGGCCATGTCTTCGGCTACACGGTGCTCAACGACTGGTCGGCGCGCGACCTGCAGAGCCGGGAGATGCGCGTACAGCTCGGACCGGTCAAGGGCAAGGACTCGGCGACGACGCTCGGACCGTGGCTCGTCACCGCCGACGAGGTCGAACAGCACCGTGACGCCCACGGCTTCCTGGACCTCGCGATGTCGGTCACGCTGAACGACACGCTCGTCGGGCACGACCTGCTGGGGAACATGGGCTGGCCGTTCGAGGAGCTCCTGGCCTATGCCTCACGCGGGACGGAGATCCGGGCCGGGGACGTCATCGGCTCGGGGACCTGCGGGAACGGTGGCTGTCTCGCGGAGCTGTGGGGTCTGCGGGGGACGGACGACCCGCCGCCGCTGCGCCCCGGTGACGTCGTCGAGATGACGGTCGAGGGGATCGGGTCGATCCGCAACCGAGTCGTCGCGGGCCCGACGTGCCCGGACGTCCGACCTGCCCGGCCCCGTCCACGTACCCGGAGGGAGACCCCGTGACCCACACGGACGAGCAGACCTGGTCGGCGACCTTCGGTGCCGCCGACGCCGACGCGGCGTGGTTGCTGTGCGACCGGCACGATCCCGACGCGATCGCCTTCACCCTGGTCGACGCCGACCTCGCCGGCCGCGACCTGAGCTACGGGGAGCTGGCGGACCGGTCCCGCCGGATGGCCGCGGTCCTGGCCACCCACGGGGTCCGGGCCGGTGACCGGGTGGCGGTGCTGATGGGCAAGCGGATCGAGCTGGTGGTGACGCTCATGGCGATCTGGCGGCTCGGTGCCGTCCACGTACCGCTGTTCACCGCGTTCGCCGCCCCCGCTGTCGAGATGCGGGTGGAGGCCAGCAGCGTCGGTGTGATCGTGACCGAGCCGGCCCAGCGTGCCAAGCTCGACGCCCTCGACGGCCGGACCGTGCTGGAGGCGGGGCCGCGTCTGGACGCCGAGCTCGATGCCGCCGAGCCCGTCACCGGGCGGGTGGCCGTCGGGGGCGACGGCCAGCTGGTCGAGCTCTACACCAGCGGCACCACAGGACACCCCAAGGCGGTCCCGGTCCCGGTCCGTGCCCTCGCGGCGTTCAGTTCCTACATGGTCTTCGGACTCGACGTCACCGACGACGACGTGTTCTGGAACGCCGCGGATCCCGGCTGGGCGTACGGGCTCTACTACGGCGTGCTCGGCCCGCTGGCCATCGGCGGGCGGAACCTCCTGCTCGACGCCGGCTTCGGCGTCGAGACCACGTACGCGGTGCTGGAACGCTTCGGCGTCACCAACTTCGCTGCGGCCCCCACCGTGTACCGCGCACTGAGCCGCGCGACCACGACGCCGACGGTGCGGTTGCGGCGGGCGTCCTCCGCGGGCGAACCGCTGACCCCCGACGTGGCCACCTGGGGAAAGAACGCCCTGGACGTCGAGATCCGCGATCACTACGGGCAGACCGAACAGGGGATGGTGATCGTCAACGGTTGGCACGACGAGGTCCGCGCCCCGGTGCGGCCCGGCTCGATGGGGCGGGCGCTGCCGGGGTTCCGGGCAGCGGTCGTCGATGGACAGATCGCGCTCGCCACCGACAGCCCGTTGATGTGGTTCACCGGGTACGTCGACGCCCCGGAGCGGACCGCCGAACGCTTCACCACCGACGCCGCCTGGTACCTGACAGCCGATATCGGCAAGGTCGACGCGGACGGGTACTTCTTCTTCACCTCCCGTGACGACGACGTCATCCTCGCCGCCGGATACCGGATCGGCCCGGTCGACGTCGAGAGCGTCCTGGCCACCCATCCACTGATCGCCGACGTCGCCGTCGTCGGCGCCCCCGACGCGGTGCGTGGTCAGATCGTCGTCGCCCACGTCGTCCTGGTGGACGGTGTCACTGCTCCGGACGACCTCGTCACCGAGCTGCAGGACATGGTCCGGTCCCGGTACTCGGCCCACGCCTATCCACGGCAGGTGCACGTCGTGGACTCCCTGCCCCGCACCCCCAGCGGGAAGGTCCAGCGCTACCTGCTCCGGTGACCACGATCCCGCTCGACCACACCGGAACCGCGGTGCGGTCCCGCGGCGTCCGGCTACGGAGGAGGACCGGCGTCACCGACCACCACCAGCCGATGCCGGGTGACCCAGGCGATGACCGGGACCGGGACCGGGACCGGGTCGGGCTCGGAGCCCGCCCGGTCGGGCCACCACGTCCCGTCGCCGGACCGGTGCGAGGGTGCCTCCGGCGTCGCGGCGCGATGGCTGAGCCGCCCTTGCCCCCCGCCCCCACGACGAGTAGGGCGGCCGGTACGAGGGACGGGGGAGGAACTGAGCACACCCCGCACCGGCAGTCACCTCCCTGATGACCGCCGAGCGCCGCCTATGCGCCGAGGTGGTCCGTGATCCGCTCGGCCGCCTGCTGTCCGCTACGAATGGCTCCGTCGACCCACGGTGCGGTCATGTGGTCCCCGGCCAGGTCCACGTTTCCGGCGGGCAGAACCGCACGTGCGGCGGCGAGACGACGAACGGTGCCCGGGCCGAAGGTGGGGGTGTAGGGCTGGTGCCGCATCACGACGCGGTCGGTGACCTGCCCGACGACCTCGGGGTGGTACTTCTCGACGTCGACCTGAAGACGGTCGGCCAGCTCGGTGTCGTCGAGGTCCTCCGCACGTGCCGGACGGGCCGCGGTGACGAGCAGCAGACCACCCTCCTCGGCCCAGCTGTTGGCGAGGTAGATGCCGCCCATCGTCGCCTGTCCGACCTCGGGGGTAGTGACGACCTCCATCCCGACGGGGCGGCCCTGCGCGGTCAGTGAGATCGCCTCGCGGGTGCGGAGGTAGACGTAGTCGATGCGCGAGTAGGGGATCGTCAGGTGGGCCGCGACCGGCGCCGGTGCCTGCGTCCAGATGCGGGCCGTGACGTCGGCCGGGCAGGCCAGCACGGCGCGTCGCGCGGTGATCTGCTCGCCGCGGGCGTGGACCACGACGCCGTCGCCGGTGTCCTCGACCTGGTCGACCGGTGTGTCGTGGCGGACGTCGAGTCCCTGGGCGAGCGTCGTGACAAGGCGGTCGGCGCCGCCGGCGATCTCGCGGAGCTGGCCGGAGAAGACATGGAGCTGCAGGGCAAGCATCGCCGCCGACAGCTGGTCGCTGGTGACGCCCCAGAGGAACTCGTGCGGAGCTGCGGTGAACCAGCCTCCCGCGGTGGGGGTGAGCCCGTCGGTGACCGCACGCGAGTCCCGCCCGGCGAAGGAGACCAGGTCGCCGAGGTCCTTCGGTCGCGACACCAGGATCGGGCCGGCGGCCTTGAGCACGGAGACCTTGTCCCTGACTGACAGTGCGGAGGTCCGCAGCGGGCCGGGGACCGAGCCGTAGTCGACGTGATGCCACGTGCCGCCGCGTCGCAGCGCGGTGTGGAACCCGGTCGGGATCGCGACCGTCTCCCCGTCGAGACCGACCTCCCGGAGGAGCTGCGCCATCGCGCGGTAGCCGTGGGTGTGGAAGATGCCGCCGTGCTCCAACCGAAGACCGGGGCGTCGCTCGGTGCGGATGCGGCCGCCGGTGTGGCTCTCGGCCTCCAGCACCACGACGGACAGCCCTCGGGCGGTCAAGGTCCGCGCGGCGACCACTCCGGCCATACCCGCACCCACAACTACGACATCGACGTCGGCCATGGATCGAGACGGTAGGGACGTGCGAACCGCCTGCCGTCCCGCGCCGGGGGGAGACATGTACCCACATCTGCGCGGTGGCCCGCGGGATGCTGCCGAGCACAGATCCGCCGAGTACGTGCCGAAGTGCCGACCGGACCGCCCTTCGGACTGAGGTCTCCGCAGGTCGACGGGGTCGCCCGGCCGGCGTGACTCCCCTCGACAGGATCTGGTCCAGCGTCACCGACCACCACCCGTCGATGTGCCGGGTGACCCACGCGATCGTCGGGACGGGGACCGGGGCGGGTTCGGAGTCCGCCCAGTCGGGCCGCCACGTCCCGTCGCCGGACGGGTGCACCGTCCAGCGGACGCGCGCCGGCCGCCACAGGGTCTGTCAGGTCGAACTGCCACCGTCGTAGCGCGACACGGGATGCCGACATCGCCCGGGCCTGGCATCACACGGTCCCGGCCGAAAGTACGACGCCCCGCAGGCGGAACCGGCCTCCGGGCCGATCCGCGAGCTCTGCACGGCCGCCACGCTGAACCGGTGCAGCGAACAGACGTGAGCGTTCCCCCGGATCCGACGACCACCGCGCCCGGCCGGGTCGACGCCCTCGACGCCCTCCGCGGGCTGGCCCTGTGCGGGATCCTGCTCGTCAACATGCCCGCGATCGCCGGGCTGCCGCCCGCCGCGGGGTCCTGGAGCGGCACCCTGCCGCAGTGGCTGGAGCTCACCGCGCACCAGCGCTTCTTCCCGCTGTTCTCGTTTCTGTTCGGGCTCGGCACCGCCCTGTTCCTGGACGCGGCCGCCCGGCGGACCACCCGGCCACGGCTCGTGCTGCTGCGCCGGCTGCTCGTGCTCGGCGTGCTCGGCGCCGCGCACCATCTCCTGCAGCCCGGTGAGGCGCTGCTCCCGTACGCGATCGTCGGCGTCGTCGTCCTCCTCCCGGCCTCCTGGCTACCGCGGCCGGTGATCGCGCTCGGCGGCGCGGCCGCGACGGGCGTGGCGCTCGCGTTCACCAGCGGCGGGCTCCTCCTCGTGCCCGGCCTGTTCCTGCTCGGTCTCGCCGCCGCCCGCTACGGCCTGCACCACCGGATGGCGGCGCCGAACCGGGCCGTGTGGACGGCCGTGCTGGCCGGGGCCGTCGTCGTCGCGGTGCCGCTGCTCAGCATCCAGGTCGACACGATCGAGCACAGCGGGTTCGACCGGGTGTCCTCGACCGCCGGGCTCGCCGTGGCCGTCGGGTACGCGAGCGCACTGGTGCTGCTGACGGCGTCCCGGTTCGGGCCGTGGGCGTCGTCCGTGCTCGCCCCGCTCGGCCGGCTCGCATTGACGAACTACCTCACGGCGACGCTGATGGTCGTGCTGCTGACCACGGCCCCGGCGTTCTCCGGCCCGGGCGGGTACCGCGCCCTGCTCCCGCTCGCCGCCGCGATCCTGGTGGTCCAGGTCGTCGCGAGCCGCTGGTGGCTGCGGCGCTTCCGGTACGGGCCGGTGGAGTGGTTGTGGCGCAGCATCGTCTGGTGGTCACCCGCTCGGATGAGATGAGCCGACGGCGGTCACACGGACGTGCGGACCTCTCGTCGGACCGGTGGACGAATCGCCATGATCGGACACTCACGGCTCGGGCACGCAGTCGTCGCGGCGAGGAGGACCGATGACCGGCCAGGACGACGGACAGGGTGTGGACGGCCGCTGGGGGCGCGCGGCGGTGGCGACGGCCGTCGTCGTGGCGGCGGTGTTCGCAGGCCAGTTCCTCTGGACGGCGGTGCGTCCACCGGCGCCCCCGTCGGACGGGATGCGGTTGTGGCAGGCGACCGAGCTGATCGTCCCCTTCGGTGTGTCGCTGGTCCTGCTCGTGCTGTGGCTGCGGCTGCGGGAGAGCCGGGGGCTGTCGGATCTCGGGGTCCCCGTCCGCCGGCGGGCCCGGGCGGTGCTCGGTGCGGGACTGCTGGCGCTGCTGGTCCTCGCGGTGGCCTCCGTCGCCGGTGCGCTCGCCGCCGGCGACGACGGCGGCGGCGGCGGACCGACACCGGAGGGAGCCACCGCGCTCCCGGGAGTGCTCGCCGTCGTGCTCGTGCTCGCCGCCACCGCGCTCCAGTCCTCGACCGAGGAGCTGCTGTTCCGCGGCTACCTGCTCGGCGCGGTGCGCACAGGATTCGGCAGCGGCGCCGCCGTCGCGTTCAGCTCCGTCGTGTTCGGTCTGTGCCACTCGTTCAACTCGGGCGCGACCGTCGTCTACGTGGCGACGACCGTCGCGCTGGGCGCCCTGCTGGGGGTCATCTCGCTCGGCCGGGGCGGGCTGTGGGCCGCATGCTCCTTCCACACCGTGTGGGACGTGGTGCAGAACATCCAGGCCGACCCGACCGCCCCGGCCCGGGACACCGGGTCGACCGCGGTCGACGTCGCGGTCCTGTTCGCGATCGTGTGCTGCGTGGTCGTCGCGGTGTGGCTCCGTCGCCGTCGCCCCGCCCCGCAACGCCCGCAGGTGGCCCGGTGACGGTTGCCGGAGTCCTGTCGGCCCTGGCCGCACTGTCGGCGACGCTGTGCGTCGTCGGCGTGCTCGTCGAACGGCGGCGGTTCCGCAACGCCGTGGCCGGTGGGACGACGGTGGTCCTGCTCCTGATGGCGTCGATCGCCGCGATCCCCCGGGTCGACGTCGGCGTCGTCGACCTCGTGACGGCGCTGGTCGCGGCGCTGCTCATCGTGTTCGTGCTCGTGCTGACGGGGTTCCTGCTCGTCAACGGCGTCGTGATGATGCGGCGGGAGGGGCGTCGGCCGGCGAACCTGCTGTCGCTGCTCGCGGGTCTGGCCTGTCTCGCGGTCGTGGTCCTCGTCCCGCTCACGCTGCAGCTCGAGAACCGGTTCCTGACCACGGTCACCTACGTGACGCTGCTGCTCGCGGCCCACCTCGGCCTCCTGCTGTGCAGCCTGCTGGCCTACTCCTTCGTCTACGGGCGGATGGAGGTCCGACCCGGGGTCGACTTCGTCGTGGTGCTCGGGTCGGGTCTCATCCGGGGTGCGGTGCCGCCGCTGCTCGCCGCCCGTCTGGACCGCGGAGTGGCGCTGTGGGTCCAGGAGCGGGAGCGGGGCGGGGACCCGATGCTGGTGACCTCCGGTGGGCGCGGTCCCGACGAGCCGGTCGCCGAGGCCGTCGCGATGGCCGACTACCTCGTGGCCCGCGGTGTGCCGTCGGAGAGGATCCTGCGGGAGGACCGGTCGAGGACGACGCGGGAGAACCTCGTGTTCAGCCGGGCGCTGATGACCGAGCGGGCGCCCGACCACCGGTGCGCCGTCGTCACCAACAACTTCCACGCCTTCCGGGCCGCGCTCACCGCCCGCCGGGCCGGGGTGAACGGCCAGGTCGTCGGTTCGCCGACCGCCCGCTACTACTGGCCCAGCGCCACCCTGCGCGAGTTCGTCGCGATCCTCGCCGAGCACCCGGTCCTGAACGGCACGATCTGCCTCGCACTGGTCGTCCTCGGGGTCCTGGTCGGCCTCGACCGGTAGCCGCCGGCTACTGCGACGACCCCGTCGCCGCCACCCCGACGCCGAGCCCGATCATCGCGAGCCCACCGGCACCGCCGACGGCCGCGATCCGCCTCGGCGACGACGCGAACCAGGCCCGGGCCGATCCGGCGGCGAGGGCCCACACGCTGTCGAGCACCAGACCGATGGCGACGAAGAACGCCCCCAGCAGCAGGATCTGCGTGACGATCGGCCCGCGGGCGTCGACGAACTGGGGCAGGAACGCCACGAAGAAGACGACGGACTTCGGGTTCAGCACGCCGACCACCAGACCGTCGACGACGCTGCGGGCCGGACCCACCTGCCGGGCGTCACCGGCCGAGCGCTGCATCGCGCGGACGACGTCGTGCCGGTGCCGGAACGCCGTGATCCCCAGGTACACCAGATAGGCGGCGCCCACCAGCTTCAGGACGGTGAACGCCGCGGCGGACTGGGCGACGAGGTGCCCGAGGCCCACCGCCACCGCGACCACCTGCAGGAAGACGCCGACGGCGTTGCCGACGACCGTCGCCAGCGCGGCGGACCGGCCGGCCGCGAGCGCGCGGCCGACGGTGAACACGACGCTGGGTCCGGGGATGACGATGACGACCGCCGCGGCGGCGGCGAACGCGAGGAGTCGATGGTCCACGGCGGAAGCGTCCGCCGGCCGGCCTCCGGTGTCGAGCCCGTTCCCGATCAGCGTCGGGGCGGTGCGCGGCGGTCCGACCGGTCACCATCACTCGACCCGGGCCCGGCGGTCCGCCATCCTGGTACCGGACCGCCCACCCGGCGGCTCCCCGGACGAGACGCGCCGTACCCGGAACGCCAAGACGACGCATCCTTCCGGGAGGAGCTCGTCATGGCATGGATCTACCTCGTGGTCTCCGGTGTGCTGGAGACGGTGTGGGCCGCGGCGCTGTCGCAGAGCCGCGGGTTCAGCAGGCTCGGCCCGTCGCTGCTGTTCGCGGGCGCGCTGGCCCTGAGCATGGGCGGGCTGGCCCTGGCGTTGCGCGACCTGCCGGTCGGCACCGCGTACGCCGTGTGGGTGGGCATCGGCGCGGTCGGCACCGCGCTCTACGGCATGGCCGCCCTCGGGGAGCCGGCGACGACGGCGCGGCTGTTGTGTCTGCTGGCGATCGTCGCCGGTGTGGTGGGGCTGAAGGTCCTGCACTGAGGCTGGAGACGACGGCGGGGCCGGACCTCGTGAGAGGTGCCGGCCCCGCCGCCTGGGAGCCCCTTACTCGAAGGGTCCGTCCTTCAGCAGCCCACCGACGGGACCCTCGACGAAGCGGGGGTCGGCCTGCGGGATCTCGGTGTCGGTGCCGTTGACTCCGTCCGGCCGGTTGTTCGGCGAGAAGGTGTCCGCGGCGTCGAGGAAGCTGTAGCCGAACGTGTCGGAGGTCTCGAGCACGGCGTCGAGGCCCTGCGTCGGGCTCTGGGTGCTCGGGTAGCCGTGGTCGCGGTCCTCGTCGGCCGCGGCGATGCCGGCCAGCGGGAACGCCACGGCGCCGAGGGCGCCGACGGCGATCAGTGAGCGGCGCATCCGGTTCTTCATCGAATCCGTCCTTCGGTTGGGGAGCAGGCCGTTCACACTAACGGCCCAGTGCGGTACGGCGTACGGAGCACGCCGCACCGGCGTCACATGTTGTCGGCGCCGGCCTTGATCGCCTCGCGGATGCGGTTGTAGGTGCCGCACCGGCAGATGTTGCGGATCTCGTCCAGGGCGTCGTCGTCGATCGAGCGGCCCTCGGCCGCACACCGCTTGACCAGGTCGATCGCGGCCATGATCTGACCAGGCTGGCAGTAGCCGCACTGCGCGACGTCGTTGTCGATCCAGGCCTGCTGCATCGGGTGCAGCTCCTCGCCCTTCGCGATCCCCTCGATGGTGGTGATCTCGTCGGACTCGGAGATGGCGCCGACCGGCACCGAGCAGGGGTTGAACGCCTTGCCGTTGATGTGGCTGGTGCAGGCCTTGCAGACGTTGATCCCGCAGCCGTACTTCGGACCGGTCACCCCGAGCAGGTCGCGCAGGACCCACAGGACCCGGACGTCGTCCTCGACGTCGACGGTGACCTTCTCGCCGTTGACCGTGAAGGTGTGGGAAGGCATGTCAGTCTCCTCAGCGGACGAAGTCGAGGCCGTTGGTCGGCGACGGCGGGACGGGCGGGACGGTCGGGTACGGCTCGAACGGCAGCGGCTCGTTGTGCAGGATCGGGAACTCGGTCGGGACCTTCCCGGTCGCCCGGGCGTAGGCGTTCGCGATCGCGCCGCAGGTGGCCGCCACGCCGAACTCGCCGGCGCCGCCGGGCTCCGGGGCCTCGGAGTCCTCGATGAGCACGATGTTCATCTCCGGCGGGGTGTTCCACTGCCGGGTGTAGAAGTAGTTGTCCCAGCTGGCCTCGACGAAGTGACCGTCGACCAGGTGCAGGCCTGAGGTCAACGTCATCGCGATGCCGTCGTTGATCCCGCCCATCATCTGGGCCTCGAGACCACGCGGGTTGATGATCAGGCCGACGTCGACGACGTAGGTGACCTTGGTGACGCGCGGGCCGGTGCGAGCGGAACGGATCTTCCGGTTCACCGTCTCGGGGCGGCAGTCCAGCTCGACGACGGCGCAGGCCACGCCCTTGTACTCGACGTGCATCGCGATGCCCTGGGCGGTGCCCTCCGGCATCGACTTGCCCCAGTCCGCCTCCTGCGCGGCCCGGTCGACGACGTTCTTCCAGCGGGTCAGCTTGGTGAACTCCGAACGGAACTCGTACGGGTCCTTGCCCATCTTCGCCGCGACCTGGTCGATCATCAGCTCGCGCGCCGTGGCCGTGTCGGGCGAGTAGATGTTGCGCATCGAGCAGGTGTTGAAGCGCATGTCGACCTCGTTGAGCAGCGAGGTGGCAGCGCCGACGTTGTACGGGTTGGTCTGCGTCGTCAGGTAGATGCTCTGCGAGATCGTGTAGTTGCCGCCCGGAGCCTTGTTCGCCGCGGCGGTGATCGCCTCGGACAGGCCGGGGTTGATCTCGGTGGCGACGCTGGTGTGGCGGATCTCGAAGCTCGAGACGCTCTCCCCGGAGACCTGCGCCCGGACCCGGGTGGTGGCCATCGGGTGCGTGCGGCCCTGGCGGGAGTCGTCGGAGCGGGTCCACATGAGCTTGACCGGCTTGCCGAACGCCTGCGAGCACTCGGCGGCCTCCTCGAGACCGTCGAAGAACAGCCGGCGGCCGAACGAGCCGCCGCCCTCGGTGACGTGCACGGTGACCGCGTTCTGCGCGATCCCGAGCTTCTTGGCGATCTCGGCCTGCGCGGCGATCGGCGACTTGGACGGTCCCCAGATCTCGGCCGAGCCGTCGCGGACGTCGGCGATGGCGCAGTTGGTCTCCAGCGCGGAGTTGCTGCGGAAGTAGAACGTGAAGTCGCCCTCGACGGTCTCACCCGGCACCTGGGGCACGGCCAGCGGCAGCTCGCCACGGCGCAGGGCCGCCAGCACGGACTCGTCGTTCTCGCCCTCGACCGTGCCGCCGTCCCAGTCGACACGCAGCGCGTTGACCGCGTCGACGGCCTGCCCGAACGTCTTCGCGCGGACCGCCACGCCGGTCGGGACCTGCTCGACGTCGGTGACGCCGGGCATGTTCCGGACCTCGTCGATGTTGCGCACACCCTGCGGGGCCGAGTTGATGTTCGGGCCGCGGCAGATGACGGTCGGCAGCGCGTCCGGGATCTGCAGGTCGGCGAGGAACTTCTTCTTCCCTGTCACCATGGCGCGTGCGTCGGACTTGGTCCGCGGCGTGCCGATGACGGTGAACTCCTCGCGGTCCTTCAGGACGACGTCGACGGCCTCGTTCACCGCGCTGGAGGCCATCTCGGTGAGCTCCCCGAAGGGCAGCTGCTCGCCGTTGTTGCCGGTGATGAGCCCCTGACGGCTGCGCAGCACGTTCACGTCCTGGCGCAGCTCGTTCGCGGCCGCGTCGAGCAGCCGCTTCTGCGCGAGCGCCGCCGCGACCCGGATCGGGGTGTAGGTGGAGAACGTGGTCGTCGAGCCGCCGGTGAGCTGGTTGAACACCAGTTCCGGGCGGGCGTCGGCCAGGGTGACGATCACCTGGTCGGGGTCGAGGTTCATCTCCTCCGCGATGATCATCTGCGTCGAGGTGATGATGCCCTGGCCGTTGTCCGACCGCGGCAGCGCGAACGAGACGGTGCCGTCGCGGTTGACCTCGATGCGGATGAGGTTGGCGGTCGGGCGCGCCGAGTCGCGGATGACGTCGAGCAGGTCGTAGAGCTCGGCGGGCAGGGGCGGCGACGGGATCGCGGCCGCGTTGGCCTGCGGGACGCCCGGGAAGTAGGTCTGGCGCCCGATCTCGGCCGCGACCACCAGCGTGGGGGCGGCGACCAGGTAGCCGAGGAACCGTCGGCGGCTGACGTTCTTGCGGTCGTCTCCGGACGCCGGGCGCTCGGGGGCGGTGGCGCTGTGAGCGGGCATCGTTGTCCTCTCGGAATGTGCTGCGGTGCGCGCCCGATGCGACGTCCGGTGCGGGGAGCGGGGGACGACTGCGGGGCTTTCGGTCGATCAACGACGTGCCTGATTCGACGGATACGCGTCGGTACGCGTGGCACACGTAGAGGGAAATCCGCTGGTCGGACTGTCGGAGATCCAATGATTCGCAGGTCAACGACCTGGCGCTCAGGGTCCCCTTACCCGCAGATGCGGATGACTTGCCGCCACAAGTTCCGCAGGATGGGGTTGCTCTCCCGGCGAACAGACCACTCGTACGGGTGATCCAGTGGAGAGGGCCCGAACCTGGACCGGGTCTCGGCCGAAGGGGCTGCGCCCGCCGCCCGGGTCCCGGTGCGGCGGGCGCGCGCCGTCACATGGTGTCGGCGCCGGCCTTGATCGCCTCGCGGATGCGGTTGTAGGTCCCGCACCGGCAGATGTTGCGGATCTCGTCCAGGGCGTCGTCGTCGATCGAGCGGCCCTCGGCCGCACACCGCTTGACCAGGTCGATCGCGGCCATGATCTGACCAGGCTGGCAGTAGCCGCACTGCGCGACGTCGTTGTCGATCCAGGCCTGCTGCATCGGATGCAGCTCCTCGCCCTTCGCCAGACCCTCGATCGTCGTGATCTCGTCCGACTCCGAGAGGGCGCCCACCGGCACCGAGCACGGGTTGAACGCCTTGCCGTTGATGTGGCTGGTGCAGGCCTTGCAGACGTTGATCCCGCAGCCGTACTTCGGTCCCGTCACGCCCAGCAGATCCCGCAGGACCCACAGGACCCGGACGTCGTCCTCGACGTCGACGGTGACCTTCTCACCGTTGACCGTGAAGGTGTGGGAAGGCATGTCAGTCTCCTCAGCGGACGAAGTCGAGGCCGTTGGTCGGCGACGGCGGGATCGGCGGCTCGGTCGGGTACGGCTCGAACGGCAGCGGCTCGTGGTGCAGGATCGGGAAGTGGTCCGGCACCCGGCCGGTGGCGCGCGCGTAGGCGTTCGCGATCGCCCCGCAGGTCGGGGCGACGCCGAACTCGCCGGCCCCACCGGGCTCCGGCCGGCCGTTGTCGACCAGGTGGACCTGCAGGTCGAGCGGGGTGTTCCACTGCCGGGTGTAGAAGTAGTTGTCCCAGCTCGCCTCGAGGAAGTGACCGTCGACCAGGTGCAGGCTTGAGGTCAGCGTCATCGCGATCGCGTCGTTGATCCCGCCCATGATCTGTGCCTTGAAGCCGAGCGGGTTGATGACCAGACCGCCGTCGACGGCGAAGACCGCCTTGGTCACCCGCGGGCCGGTCCGCGCCTGGCGGACCTTACGGTCCACGGTCTGCGGGCGGCAGTCGATCTCGACCAGGCAGGCGGCGAAGCCCTTGTACTCGACGTGGAACCCGATCCCCTGCGCCGTGCCGTCGGGCATCGACCGGCCCCAGTCGCCCTCCTCGGCGACCTTGTCGAGCACGGCGCGCATCGCGTCGTTGCGGAGGAACTCGCGGCGGAACTCGTACGAGTCCTTGCCCATCTTCTCCGCGATACGGTCGACGATCAGGTCGCGCGCGGTGCAGACGTCGGGCGAGTACACGTTGCGCATCGAGCCGGTGTTGAACCGCATGTCGACCTCGTTGAGCACCCGGGTCTGGGCGCCGAAGTCGTAGGGCGTGGCCTGGGTCAGCTCCCAGATCGCCTCCGCGACCGAGACCTGGCCCAGCGGCGCCTTCGCGGCGGCCGCGGTGACGGCGTCACCGAAGCCGTGCCCGAAGTCGCAGCTGACACCGGTGTGCCGCTGCTCGAAGCTGACGACGGACTCGCCGGCGACGACCGCCCGGATCCGGGAGGTCGCCATCGGGTGCACCCGGCCCTGGCGGGAGTCGTCGGCGCGCGACCAGATCAGCTTGACCGGCTTGCCGAGCTTCTGGGAGATCTCGGCGGCCTCCTTGGCCGCGTCGCCGAAGAGGCGACGGCCGAACGAGCCGCCGCCCGGGACGATGTGGATGGTGACCGCGTTGACCGGCAGCCCGAGCTGCTCGGCGATGTCGTGCTGCACGGTGATCGGGATCTTCAGCGAGGTCCAGATCTCGCACCGGCCGTCCCGGACGTCGGCGATCGCGGTGTTGGTCTCCAGGGCCGAGCTGCTGCGGAAGTAGAAGGTGAAGTCGCCCTCGACGGTCTCCCCCGGCACCGACGGGACCGCCAGCGGCAGCTCGGCCGCCCGTACCTTCTGCAGCACGGACTCGTCGTTCTCGCCCTCGACGGTGCCCGCGTCCCAGCGCACGCGCAGCGCGTTCGCACCGTCGACGGCCTGGCCGTAGGTGTGTGCCCGCACGGCGACGCCGGTGGCGCACTCGACGACGTCGGTGACGCCCGGCATGGAGCGCACCTCGTCGGCGTTGGCGACCGAGACCGGGGCGCAGTTCAGGTTCGGGCCGCGGCAGATCACCGTCGGCAGCGCGTCGGGGATCTTCATGTCGGCGATGAACTGCTTGCGGCCGGTGACGATGTCGCGGGCCTGCGCGTTGCGCCTGTCGGTCCCGATGACCGTGAACTCCTCGCGCGGCTTGAGCACCACCTCCACCGAGCGGGTGGCGTCGACGGCCGCGGCCTCGGTGAGCTCCCCGAACGGGATCGCGCTGCCCCCGGCGCCAGTGATGAGCCCCGCGCGGCTGGTGAGGGTGCCCACGTCCTGCTGGAGGAGGGCGGCGGCCGCGTCGAGCAGCCGGCCCTTCGCGATCGCCGCGGCGACCCGGATCGGGGTGTAGGTCGAGAACGTCGTGCTGGAGCCACCGGTGAGCTGGTTGAAGACCAGCTCGGGACGCGAGTCGGCCAAGGTGACCGTCACCTGGTCCGGGTCGAGGTCCATCTCCTCGGCGATGATCATCGCGGTCGAGGTGATGATCCCCTGCCCGTTGTCCGACCGCGGGAGCTGGAACGACACCGTGCCGTCCCGGTTCACCTCCACCCGGATCAGGGCCGAGGTCGGCCGGGAGGAGTCGCGGACGGCGTCGAGCAGGTCGTAGGCGTCGGCCACCTGGGGCGGCGACGGGATCGCGGCGGCCGAGGCCCCCGGCGGGGCGAACAGCTGCTGGCGGCCGACCTCCGCCGCGACGACGAGGGTGGGTGCGGCGACCAGGTAGCCGAGGAATCGGCGACGGCTGACATCGCGGCGTTCGGTGCGTGCACGTGTCGGGGCAGACATCGTTGTCCTCTCCTTCGCTCCGTGGCCCGGGGGGAGCGGCCGGCGGAGTCCGTTGGAGAGCGGAACGAGAGGGCAGTGGTCGTGATGCGCTCGGCGATGTGACCCACGGAACCCACTGAGATCCGCACAACGCCGATAATCGGGCCGAACATACCCGCAGATGCGGATGCGATGTGTCTCACAGGTCCGAATCAGGAGGTTGTGCGCCCGATATTCCGTTCACCTGTTCGAGCGAGCGTCGCTACCAACTTCAGTGGGTACGCCGACCGGCGCGCAGCAGCTTCACGAAGGTCCAGGGCAGGACGACCAGCGCACCCAGGACACCGACGATCCCGGCGACGACGATCGCCCAGTGCCCGGCACCCGGCTCCGGGGTCGCCACGAAGCCGGCGACCAGCACCAGCGCCGGGACGGCCACGATGCCCGGCCACACCAGGGTGCCGAGCCACTTCTCCCCGACCGTCCAGGAGCGACCGGTCCACAGCATCACGACACCGGCGAGCCAGCCGACGACGGGCAGTACGAAGCCGCCGAGCATCAGCATCAGGACGGTGAGGACGGGGTAGGCGTCCGGGTCGCCGGGGCGGGCGGACTCCGGGGTCGCGTGGTCGTGCGGGGTGGTGGTCATCGTGGTCATCTCCAGCTCCTCGTGTCGGGGTGTGCACCCACTGTCGCGCCGGACGAGGGTCGGCCACATCGGAGCCGGGAATGATCCACGCCGTCGGACCACGGTCGGAGACGGGACGCGCTCACTCCGCCCGCGAGAGTGCCTCCACCCCGGGACCGGTGAGCGCGTCGCCCCCCGGCGGCCGGCCCGAGATCGCGAGGAGCAGGGCCAGCGCGGTCCCCCGCACCTCCGGGCCGCTGCCGACCACCAGGCCGGTATCGGTGGCCGACAGGCGGATGCCGGCGACGGTCTCGCGGGCACCCCCGAACGAGGTGGAGGTCCGGATCTGCAGCGCGAGCGCGCCGGCCACCGCCGCGGGGGCGTAGGTCCGGACGATCCCGAGCGGACGACGGACGTCCTCCCCGTGCACGACCATCTCGACCAGCCGGGTCGCGAGCGGGGCCGGCGGCGTGGCGGTCATCGGCACGCACTCCGCGAACCGGCGCAGGGTCTCGTCCGGCGTCGCACCGCGTGCGCGGGCGAGCCCGTGCTCGTTCTGCCGGTCGAAGTCCATGCGCGCCCGCAGCATGCCGACGACGAACCGGCCCCGGGTCGTCCGGGCGGTGTCGACGAGGTGGGCCAGCACGTCGTGGACGGTCCACCCGGGACAGAGCGACGGCGTGTCCCACCGGTCGCCGGACACGTCCCGCAGGTCGGCGACGAGCGCGGCGCGCTCGGAGTGGACGAGCTTCCAGACCTCGGTCACGGTGGTCCTCCCGGGCGTCGAGCGGATGGTCGGCTGCTCCTGGGGACCGCCCGGCGGCCGTGGACTCATCGGCCCGACGACAGAGGGCCGGACCCCCGACTCGGGGATCCGGCCCTCTGACCAGCGGTAGCGGTGGGATTTGAACCCACGGAGGCGTGAACCTCACGCGCTTTCGAGGCGCGCTCCTTCGGCCGCTCGGACACGCTACCGCCGACAAGGTTACAAGAAGCTCAGTCGCGGTCGGTGCACGGGGTCCGGCCGAAGAACTCGCGCATCAGCGCGGCCGCCTCACCTGCGCGGACCCCGCCGACGACCTCGGGCCGGTGCGCGAGCCGCCGGTCGCGCAGCACGTCCCAGAGCGAGCCCGCGGCACCGGTCTTGGGCTCCCACGCCCCGAACACGACGCGCTCGACCCGGGCCAGCCCGATCGCGCCGGCGCACATCGTGCACGGTTCGACGGTCACGGCGAGGGTCGTCCCGGTCAGCCGCCACTCCCCCACGACGGCCGCGGCGGCGCGCAGGGCGAGCACCTCGGCGTGCGCGGTCGGGTCGCCGGTGGCCTCGCGGGCGTTGCAGGCCGCGGCGAGCTCGGTGCCGTCGGCGGCGAACACGACCGCGCCGATCGGGAGGTCCCCGGTTGCCGCGGCATCGCGCGCCACGTCGAGGGCACGGCCCAGCGCGAGCCGATCGGCCGGGCGGAACAACTCAGGAGCCGACGAGCTCGTCCAGCGCGGCGGCGAACCCGCAGCGGCGGGCGATGGTGTCCAGCTGCTCGTCGGGGTACAGCTCGAGGTCGGAGACGAGGATCTCCAGCTCGTCGGCGGGCAGGCCGAGGTCGGCCAGGATGCCGAGGTCGCCCTCCGGCCAGGCGTCGTCGAGGGCGTCGTCGTCCGGGGGGAGCTCGACGCGGAGCAGGTCGAGCACGTCCGCGGCGATGTCGTAGTCCAGCGCGGCGACGGCGTCGGAGATCAGCAGCCGCACCCCGCCCGCGGACGGGCGGAGGAGGACGAAGAACTCGTCGTCGACGTCGAGGAGGCCGAGCACCGCGCCGGTGGAGCGCTGCGCGCGCAGCGCGGTGATCGCCGCGTCGAGGTCCACGAGCGCTTCGGAGTCCAGCCGGACACAGCGCCAACGGCCCTCCTCCCGGATCGCGGCGACCGCGAATCCGGGCAGGGCGGCGCCCCGGGTGTCCGGGGCTGCCTCGACGCTCTGTGTGGCCACGCGTCAACGGTACGTCGCTCCGGGGTTGTGAGTCACGCCACGACCAGGTACGCGTGGTCACACCGGGCCCGCGGGCGCCGGACGGGCTCCGGTCAGCGACGATCGGTCCATGCCCATCACGCCCGCCTCGGTCGCGGGGCTCCCCGGCGGCCTGCTCGAGGCCGCTCGTGTCCTGCAGCCGCGGACGGTCGCGCTGCGCCGGGCGCTGCACCGGGCACCGGAGCTCGGACTGCACCTGCCCCGCACCCGGGACGCGGTCCTGCGGGCCCTCGTCGGGCTGCCGCTGCGGATCCGCACGGGCGGGTCCTGCACCTCGGTGACCGCCGTCCTCGACGGCGACCGTCCCGGGCCGACGGTGCTCCTGCGGGGTGACATGGACGCGCTGCCGCTGCCCGAGGACAGCGGACTGGACTTCGCCTCGGCCACCGACGGCGTCATGCACGCCTGCGGGCACGACACCCACACCGCCATGCTCGCCTCGGCCGCGCGGCTGCTCGCGGACCGGCGGGACCGGATCGCCGGCCGGGTGGTGTTCATGTTCCAGCCGGGCGAGGAGGGGTTCCACGGCGCCCGGCACATGATCGACGAGGGCGTACTCGACGAGGACCCCGAGCTGGCCTACGCCCTGCACATCACCTCGACGGTGCCGACGGGGCAGCTCCACCACCGGCCGGGCCCGATCATGGCGGCCGCGGACGTGCTGCGGGTCCGGGTGACCGGCCGCGGCGGGCACGCCTCGGCCCCGCAGGACGCCTGCGACCCGGTCCCCGCCGCCGCGGCGATGGTCGGCGGCCTGCAGACGCTGCTGACCCGCCGGGTCGGGCCGCAGGAGTCCGCGGTCCTCACGGTGTCCCGGATCGAGGCGGGCACCACCGACAACGTCATCCCGGAGACCGCGGAGCTGACCGGGACACTGCGGACGTTGTCGCAGCCGGTGCGCACGCTGCTGCACCGGGCGGTCACCGAGCACTGCCGGCACACCGCGCTGGCCTACGGCTGCACGGCCGAGGCCGAGATCGTCCCGGGCTACCCCGTCACCCGCAACGACGACCGCGCGACCGCCGGGCTGGTCCGCGTCGCGGAGAAGGTGCTCGGCCGCGGCGCCTGCGTGGCGATGCCGGACCCGCTGATGGGGGCGGAGGACTTCTCCTACGTGCTGGACCGGGTGCCGGGCTCGCTGGCGTTCCTGGGGGCGCGGCCGCCGTCGGTCGACCCGGCCCTCGCCCCGCCGAACCACTCGAACCGGGTGGTGTTCGACGAGGCCGCGTTCCCGGCGGGGGTCGCCGTGTACGCGGGACTCGCCCTGGCCGCGACCGGCTGAGCCCCGCCCGGTACGCGACGGCGCCGCACCCCCTCGTGGGATGCGGCGCCGGGAGCGCGGACGCTCAGACGGTCTCCTCGACCTGCTCGGCCGGGGCCACGCGGCCGTAGCCCTTCCAGGTGCGCTGGGCGTAGGCGGCCAGCGCGGAGGTGACCGCCAGGCCCACCCCCGTGCTCGCGATGATCGACAGGAAGACGGCGTTCGACACAGCCATGACGGCTCCTCCTCACACGGGCACGCGCCGGGTCCGGTGACCGGGTCCGGATGACCCGGGCGGAGTCGCGACGCTTGCGAGTCCCACGGGCGCTGCCTGCGCCCGCCGACCACGGTCCCACGTCGGAAAAGCGCTGTCCCGCCTGCGGAAGTACCGATTCGAATGACTCCGCTCACAGACATGTCGGTGCCTCATCCGGCATGGGGGGCGACGTCTCGTTAACGTCGAGGAGAACTGTTTGACGAAACGGACAGAACGCCACGGATCGACAGTTTCCCGACGAAAGCTTCATCCGTGGCGTGCACTGTCGCCAGGGGGAACGCGTGGACGACACAGCAGAAGGGGCGGTCGACGGCGTCACCGTCACCGATCCCGCGACCATGCGGCGCGCTGTTGCGGCGGCCGCGGTCGGCAATATCACCGAATGGTTCGACTTCGGTGTCTACGGTTATCTGGCCACGACCATCGAGGCCGAATTCTTCCCACCCGGGCCGCTGTCCCAGGTGGCGGTGTTCGCGACGTTCGCGATCGCGTTCTTCTTCCGTCCGCTGGGCGGGCTGTTCTTCGGTCCGCTGGGCGACCGCATCGGCCGGACCAAGGTCCTGTCGATCACGGTCATCCTGATGGCGCTGGGCACGTTCCTGATCGGGCTCATCCCGTCGTACGCCTCGATCGGGCTGGCCGCGCCGATCCTGCTCGTCGCCGCCCGCGTCCTGCAGGGCTTCTCCACCGGCGGTGAGTACGCCGGCGCCATGACCTTCATCGCCGAGTACGCCCCCGACCGTCGTCGCGGGTACTTCGGCAGCTTCCTGGAGCTCGGCACGTTCGTCGGCTACGCACTCGGCGCCACCATCGCCTCGGTGCTGCCGCTGGTCCTCAGCGCCGAGTCCATGTCGAGCTGGGGCTGGCGGATCCCGTTCTTCGTCGCGCTGCCGCTGGGCATCGTCGGGGTGTACCTGCGGGTCAAGCTGGAGGAGACCCCGGCCTTCCAGACCCTGCTCTCGGAGTCCGAGGAGCGCGAGGGCACCCAGGTGAAGGACGGCCTCAAGCTGATCTTCACGAAGTACCTGCCGACCTTCGTCATGGTCGGTGGCGTCGTCGTCGCCTGGAACGTCACGAACTACATGCTGACCAGCTACATGCCGACCTATCTGGAGACCACGGTCGACCAGCACGGCGGCACCTCGATCGACTCCACGACGTCGTCGTGGCTGCAGATCGCGGTGCTGTGGCTGGCGGTGTTCATCATCCCGCTGCTCGGGCGGCTCTCCGACCGCACCGGGCGCAAGCCGATCATGTGGGTCGGCGCGGGCGGGCTGATCGTGCTCGGCATCCCGATGATCCTTCTGATGCAGGACGGGTCGGTGCCCGCGGTGTTCCTCGGCCTGCTGGTCATGGGGCTGCTGCTGATCTGCTTCTCGGCCACCGGGCCGTCGACGCTGCCGGCGCTGTTCCCGACACAGATCCGCTACGGCGGACTGTCGATCGCGTTCAACATCTTCGTGTCGGCGTTCGCCGGGACCGTGTCGCTGGTGATGTCGGCGCTCGTCCTGTCCACGGGCGACCTGCTGTGGCCCGGCTACTACCTGATCGCGGCGGGGGTCATCGGCGTCGTGACGCTGCTGTTCCTCCCCGAGACGGCGAACCGGCCGCTGCGGGACTCGCAGCCGTCGGCGGGGTCGGTGGACGAGGCGCGCGAGATCGCGGCGACGATGCACGCCGCGCGCTGACCACCGGTTGTCGGAGTCGGGGAGCGACGGCACGCTGAGCGCGTGCTGCCGCTCCCCGATCTGTTGCGGGCCCTCGACTCCGGGGAGCTCTCCCCCTCCGAGCACGTCGACGACGTGCTGTCCCGGCTCGTGTCCGACACCACGAACTGCGTGGTCGCCCTCGACGCCGACCGCGCCCGCGAGCGCGCCGCCGAGCTGACCGCGCTGTCCGCCGCGGGACGACGGCTGGGCCCGCTGCACGGCGTCGCCGTCGGGATCAAGGACCTGGTCGACGTCACCGGGCTGCCGACCCGGTGCGGCTCGCGGCTGCTGGCCGACGCCGCCCCCGCCACCGCCGACGCACCGGTGGTGACGATGCTGCGGGCCGCGGGGGCCGTGGTCGTCGCGAAGCTCCACACCCACGAGTTCGCCTACGGCCCCACCGGCGACGTCGCCGCCACCGGCGCGGCCCGCAACCCACACGACCCGGCCCGGATCACGGGCGGCTCGTCG
>NZ_WWFY01000619.1:0-222 GCF_009864975.1 Pseudonocardia sp. SID8383 | reverse complement strand
CGACGTCGGCGTCCCGGCCGATCCGGTGCAGCGCCCGGCGCGCGCCGGGCAGCATCGACCAGCCGACCTCGTGGCCGTGCGTGGTGGCGACGACCCGCTCCACCCCGGCCCGGCGGCGGAGGTACGGGCCGAGCAGCCCCAGCGGCGCGGCCGCGCCGAACCAGACGGTCCCGGCGTCGTGCTCGCGGGCCAGCTCCGCGGCGCGCCGGGCGACCTCGGGGA
>NZ_WWFY01000618.1:0-238 GCF_009864975.1 Pseudonocardia sp. SID8383 | reverse complement strand
CCGTACTGACCGGCGCCGTACTGGCCGGCGCCCGGCTGGGCGACACCGTGCTGTCCCGCACCGGGCTGCCCCGCGACGTGCTGTCCCGCGCCGTACTGTCCCGCGCCGTACTGGCCCGCACCCGGCTGGCCGGGGGCGTACGGGGCCGCTCCGGGCTGGGCGGCGTAGGGGCTCGCGCCGTACTGGCCCGAGGCGTAGGGGTCCGCGCCGTAGGGCGTCGCACCGGAGGCCGCACCGT
>NZ_WWFY01000617.1:0-247 GCF_009864975.1 Pseudonocardia sp. SID8383 | reverse complement strand
GCCCCGTGGACGACGCTGCTCATCAACGTCACCGGCTGCCTGCTGATGGGGGTGCTGATGGTGCTGGTCACCGAGCGGTTCCGGGCCCACCCGCTCGTCCGCCCGGCTCTGGGCGTCGGGGTGCTCGGCGGGTACACGACGTTCTCCACCTACGCCGTCGACGTCGCCGCGCCGGCGTTCGGCTCGCCGGGGTCGCTGGCGCTGATGGTCGGCACCCCGGTGCTCGCCGTCGCCGCGACGGCGCTCG
>NZ_WWFY01000063.1:0-544 GCF_009864975.1 Pseudonocardia sp. SID8383 | reverse complement strand
CGCCGACGCCCGGCCCGCCGCCGGTCGGCGTGGTCGCCTACTACCCGCCCGTCGACCTGACGCTGGTCGACCCGGACCTGCAGAGCACCCTGTTCGGCGGGACCGCCGAACAGGCACCGGGCCTGCTGCGGCTGCTCTCCCCCGCCGAGCAGGTCCGCCCGGGGCTCCCGCCGACCCTGCTGCTGCTCGGGTCCGCGGACCACTACGTCCTGCCCGACCGGGTCGCCGCCTACGACCGGGAGCTCCGCTCCGCGGGGGTCGACGGCAGGCTGGTCACCGTCCCCTACGCCGACCACGTCTTCGACCGGCCCTTCGGCAGCCCGGGCGCGCAGCTGACCCGGGAGGCCGTGATCCGGTTCCTGACCGGGCTGAACTGATGCGGGTCGAGGTCACCGCCCTGCTGGCCGCGTCCCTGCACGCCTACGAGGGCAGGCCCGCGGACGGGCCCCGGCCCGACCCGGAGCCGCCGCTGCGCCACGCGGTCCGGGTCCGTGCCGGCCACGGGATCGTCGGCGACCGCTACGCCGGCCGCCCGGCCCACGCC
>NZ_WWFY01000616.1:0-352 GCF_009864975.1 Pseudonocardia sp. SID8383 | reverse complement strand
CCTGGTCGTCACCGTCACCGGCGACACCGACGCCCCGGACGCCGACTGGGTCGTCCGGGTCGGACTGCGCGGCCACGACCTCGTCACCGCCGTGCACCGGCACCGCGGCCCGGCGTCGCGGCAGGTCGTCGTCACCACCCCGCCGGTCGGCGCCGCCGTGGGCGAGGGCGACCGGCTGCGCGTCGAGATCGCCGGGCACCACTGGCCCGCACACGCCCGCAACCCGCACACCGGTCGGGACCCGGCGCACGCGACCGAGCTGCGCGCCGACCGCCGCACCGTGCACGCGCTGCGCCTGGACCTGCCGCACGTCCGACCCGGCCGCGACGAGGTCGCCGCGGCCGCCATCCCC
>NZ_WWFY01000615.1:0-390 GCF_009864975.1 Pseudonocardia sp. SID8383 | reverse complement strand
GGGCTCGCGCTGGTCGCCGCGGCGGTGGTCGTGGCCTCCACGTTCCGGATCGTGCTGGCCCGCCGTACCCGGGAGCTGGCGCTGCTGCGGTGCGTCGGGGCGAGCCGCGGGCAGGTGGCGCGCTCGGTGCTGGCCGAGGCGGTGCTGACCGGTGTCGTCGCCGGGGCCGGGGGAGCGGCCCTCGCCGTCGCCGGGGGGTGGGCGGTGTCGGCCGTGGTGGGCGCGACCGGGACGGAGGTCCCGGAGCTCGTGGTGCCGTGGGGACGGCTCGCAGGCTGCGTGCTGCTCGCCGTCGTCGTGACGGTGCTGGCCGCGCTGTCCCCCGCACTGGCCGCCGGGCGGACCCCGCCGGTGGTCGCGCTGGGTGCCGCCGACGCGACCGGCGCCCGC
>NZ_WWFY01000614.1:0-458 GCF_009864975.1 Pseudonocardia sp. SID8383 | reverse complement strand
CGCAGCGGGCAGCGCGAGGGGGCCGGCGTCGGCTGGGGTGCGGTCGCGCTCGCTCATCGCCTCCATCATCCCCACCGCCACCGGTCGCGGCGCGTTCACCCCGCCGTCGGGCGGCGTTCGGACCGGACCGGCACGGTGACCCGGTCGCGCCGCACGAGACCCCGGAGCCCGATGAGCACCGTCGCCCCGTCCACCCCGTCCCCGCACGCGTCCCCGGCCGGGACCGGTGCGTTCCTGCGGGAGTTCCTGCGCGACCCGCTGCGCACGGCGTCGGCGCTGCCGAGCTCCCGGGCGCTGGCCCTCGCCGCCACCGCACCGGTCCCCGCGACCGGGGACCCGGTCGTCGTCGAGCTGGGGCCGGGCACCGGGGCGTTCACCGACGTCATCGCCGAGCGCCTCGGCGGCCGCGGCCACCACCTGGCCGTCGAGCTGAACCCGCGCCTGGCCGCGCTGCTGCG
>NZ_WWFY01000613.1:0-772 GCF_009864975.1 Pseudonocardia sp. SID8383 | reverse complement strand
CTCGGGGCGCTCGGCGCGGCCGCCCGCGCCGCGCGGCTCTACCGCAGGCACGGCTGGGAACCGTGGTGCGGCCCGCTCGCCGCGCTCACCCCTTACGGCGTCGTCGACACCCCCGACGAGCGCGGCGCCGTGCACGTCCTGCCCGTCGACGCGCCGCTCGACCCGGCCCGCGCGCTGGTCTGCGACTGGCGCGACGGCGAGCTGTGGTGACGCCCCCGGAGTGACGCGGCCGGTTCACCCGGATGTCGACCAGGAGTCGGGTGATCGTCATCCGGCGCCGGTGGAGTTCACCCGTGCAACTGGCGGTGCTCGACCTGGCGGGTACGACGATGGTCGACGACGGGCTCGTGCTCGCCGGCCTGCGGGCCGGCCTGCGCGCCGCCGGGGTCCGCGTCGACGGTCCCTGCTACCCGGCGCTGGACCGGCAGGCCCGCGCGACGATGGACCGCCCGGTCATGACGGTGCTCGGCGAGCTCCTCGACGGCGACATGTACCGGGCCCGCCGCGCGCACTCCGCGTTCGCCGACCACCTGCACGCCGCGCTGGACGCGGGCCGCGTCCGCCCGGTCCCCGGCGCCGCGCAGACCCTCGACGCGCTCCGCGACGCCGGCCTGAGCGTGGCCCTGACCTGCGGGTTCGATCCCGAGCTGCGGGACCGGCTGGTGTCGGCGCTGGAGTTCACCGAACGGGCGGACATGGTCCTGTCGCCCGCCGACGTCGACGGCCGCGGCCTGCCCGAGCCCGACCTGCTCCACGCCGCGGCACGGCGGGC
>NZ_WWFY01000612.1:0-818 GCF_009864975.1 Pseudonocardia sp. SID8383 | reverse complement strand
CCGCAGGTGCACGGCAGGCCGGGTCACGGCGCCCGCTGCGGGGTGGGCGCGCCGAGGAACGCCGCGAGCCGGCGCGAGTGGTGCCCGGCGACGTGCAGCACGAGCCGGCAGCCGGGGCAGGCCACGGCGTCCCCGACGTCGGCGTGCACGACGACGCGGTGGTGGCAGTGTCCGCAGTGCACCGTCCGGTCCCGGGTGGAGTCGGCGATGTCGGTCGGGACCAGGACGAGCTCCTCGTCGAGGGCGCCCCGGTGCAGCGCCGCGGCGCGCACGGCCTGCACGACGGTCTCGGGCCCGGTGACCAGGATCCGGGTGCCGGTGACCAGCGTCGTGAGCTCCCGGTCCAGCAGGCTCGCCGCGTCCCCGCCGGTGGGCAGCCGGACCAGGCGGTCGGCGGGCCCGAGGTCGGGATCCGGCGCCGACCCGGCGACGACGACCAGGTGCGGCGCGTCGCCGCGACCGGCCGGGCCGGTGTAGCGCGGCACCGTGGTCCGGCCCGGTGCGAGGTGCGCGGACGGGGCGGCCGCGCCGGTGCGCAGCGGGCGGACGGGATCGGCCATGACGGGCGTGATGCTACGAGCGTCGGGTGAACGGTGGGTGGCGCCCAGCGCATGCGCGGGTCACCATTTCTGGTGACACTGTCGGGGAATCGGTGACGATCTCGGCGCCGGCGCGATGCACTGCGTGGGGCGCCCGCACGCCGGAGAGGGGGACGTCATGGACGGCACGTCGTACCGCCCGCGGCACGCCCTGCGTGAGACCCCGCCCACGATCGCCGTCCCGGCGCAGCGGGGCGCCCCGCGGGGCGAGGCCGTGCC
>NZ_WWFY01000611.1:0-826 GCF_009864975.1 Pseudonocardia sp. SID8383 | reverse complement strand
CCGACCCCGCCGTCCCCGGCGGCGCCCCGCTGCCGACGCTGATCGCCGAGGCGAGGGCGCTGGCCGAGGGCTGCGCGGCGCACCGGACCCCGGCGTTCCTGGCGAGCCTGTCCACCGACAACGTCGCCCGCGACCTGGACCGGCTCCGCGCCGCGCTCGGTGAGGAGACGATCACCTACTACGGCATCTCCTACGGCACCGTCGTCGGCCCGATGTACGCCACCCTGTTCCCGGACCGGGTCCGGCAGATGGTCCTCGACGCGCCCGTCGACACCACGTTGTGGACCGGGGACTCCCTGGAGTTCCTCGACGAGGTCGCCGTCGCCAGTGAGCGGACCCTCGACGCCTGGTTCGACACCTGCCGCGCGGAGGGCACCGCGGCCTGCCCGTTCGGCGACGGCGACCCGGCCGCCGCGTTCGACGACCTCGTCGCCGGTCTGGAACGCCGTCCCGCCCCGGCCCGGGCGGTGGAGGGTCTCGCCCCGGCCGGCGTCGTCGACGGCGCGATGCTGCTGGAGACCGCCCGCGGCGCGGCGGGTGACCGCGCCCTCTGGCCGGTGCTGACGACGGCGCTGACGACCGCGCAGCAGGGCGACGGCACCCTCACCCACCTGCTCTACCGCACCCTGACGGTCTCGCCGTTCGGTGTCCCGACCGCGACGCAGGAGCAGCACACCGCGGTGCGCTGCGCGGACTGGACCACCCCGGCCGACGTCGCCGCGCACACCGCGGCCGCCGAGCGCGCGGTCGAGCACGCACCGCGGATCGGCACCCGCGCCGCCTACAGCGCGCTGGCCTGCGCGGTGTGGCCCGCGCCGAACACCGA
>NZ_WWFY01000610.1:0-990 GCF_009864975.1 Pseudonocardia sp. SID8383 | reverse complement strand
CTCGCCGGGGCCCGGCTGCTCGACGACCTGGACCCGTCGGGTGCGCGGCGCGCCGCGCTGCTGGCCGGCGAGCCCACCGTCGCGACCTACCACGCCTACGCCGGTCGCCTGGTCGGTGAGCACGCGCTGCGGCTGCCCGCCGAGCCCGCCGCCCGGCTGCTCGGCCCGACGGCGGCCTGGCAGCTGGCCCACCGGGTCGTCTCCACCTGGGCCGCGGACCTGGAGATCGACCGGGTCCCCGCGACCGTCACCGGCTACCTGCTCTCCCTGGCCGGGGAGCTGGGGGAGCACCTCGTCGAACCGGACCAGGTGCGGCGCCTCGCCGAGCGGATGCTGCCGGTGCTGGAGCACGCCCCGCCCGGCAAGCGGCAGCGCGCCGAGCCCTCGGCCGGGTACAAGGCCCGCATCGCCGGGCAGCGGATGCGCTGCGAGCTGCTGCCGCTGGTCGAGGAGTTCGCCCGGCGCAAGCAGGCCGAGCAGGCCATGGACTTCGCCGACCAGATGGCCCTCGCGGCCCGGATCGCCGAGGCCGACCCGGAGGTCGGGCGGATCGAGCGTTCCCAGTACCGGGCCGTGCTGCTCGACGAGTATCAGGACACCGGGCACGCCCAGCGGGTGCTGCTCCGCGCCCTGTTCGGCGTGCCGCCCGGGCTCGCCCCGGAGCCGGACGACGGCCCGGACCACCGCTCGGTCACCGCGGTCGGCGACCCCTGCCAGTCGATCTACGGCTGGCGGGGCGCGAGCGCCGGGAACCTGGCGCGCTTCCGCACCGACTTCCCCGCCGCGGGCGGTGACCCCGCGCCCGTGCACGGGCTGCTCACCAGCTTCCGGAACCCGGCCGAGGTACTCGTCCTGGCCAACCGGGTCTCCGAGCCGCTGCGGACCGCGCCCGGCACCGTGCGGGTGGGGGAGCTGCGCCCGCTCGACGGCGCCGGCCCCGGCGACGTCCGGGCCGCCCTGCTGCCCGACGTCGCGGCCGAGGTGGCCTGG
>NZ_WWFY01000609.1:0-1210 GCF_009864975.1 Pseudonocardia sp. SID8383 | reverse complement strand
CGGGCACCTGATCGTCGACGCGGGCGGGCGCGGCCTGGACCGCCGCCTCGCCGCGGCCCGCCGCGACGGGCACCGGCTGAACCTCAACCTGCTCGGCGAGGCGGTCCTCGGCCACGACGAGGCGGACCGTCGCCTCGCCCGCACGATCGCGCTGCTGCGCCGGCCGGGCGTCGACCACGTGTCGGTGAAGGCGTCCTCGGTCGTCGCCCAGCTCGTGCCGTGGGACCTCGAGGGCAGCCGGGACCTGCTCGTGGACCGGCTGCTGCCGCTCTACCGGGCCGCCCGCGAGCACGGCGTGTTCGTGAACCTCGACATGGAGGAGTACAAGGACCTCCACCTCACCGTCGCGCTGTTCACCACGCTGCTGGCGCGCCCGGAGTTCCACGACCTGCCCGCCGGGATCGTCCTGCAGGCCTACCTGCCCGACTCCGTCGCCGCGCTGGACGAGCTCGGGGAGTTCGCCGCCCGCCGTGCCGCCGCGGGCGGGGCGCCGATCAAGGTGCGCCTGGTCAAGGGCGCGAACCTGGCGATGGAACGGGTCGACGCCGAGCTGCACGACTGGCCGCAGGCGCCCTACGCCACCAAGGCCGAGGTCGACGCCAACTACGTTCGGCTCCTCGACCGCGGCATCGGTGGCCCGCACGCCGACGGGATGCGCCTGGGCGTCGCGTCGCACCACCTGCACCACGTCGCGCTCGCCCTGGAACTGGCCGACGCCCGCGGTGCCCGGCCCCAGCTGGACCTGGAGATGCTGCAGGGCATGGCCCCCGCGTTCGCCGACGCCGTCGCGGGCGACCTGCCGGAGTCCGGGCCGGGCTCGCAGCTGGTGCTCTACACCCCCGTCGTGCACCGCGGCGACTTCGACACCGCCGTGTCCTACCTGGTCCGGCGGCTGGAGGAGAACGCCTCGCCGGAGGGCTACCTGTACACGCTGTTCGCTCCCGGCTCGGGCGGTCCGGCGACCTACCAGGAGCGGTTCCTCGCCTCGGTGCGCGACCGCGACGCCGTCGCCGACACCCCGCGCCGCACCCAGGACCGCACCGTGTCCGCACCCGTCGGGACCGACGGCCCGCTGCCCGGGGACCCGGTGCCGGCCGGGTTCCGCGCCGAGCCCGACACCGATCCGTCACTGCCCGCGAACCGGGACTGGGCCCGTCGCGCCGCGGCGACCGCCGTCGCGCGGACCGAGGTCCCCCTCGTCACCGACCCG